>NZ_CAWQJR010000166.1:0-35015 GCF_963894935.1 Xenorhabdus sp. PB61.4 | reverse complement strand
ATATTATGGGTTTTAAGATAACTATTGAAAAATATTACAGAATAAAAACAGCTTAATATAAAAACACAAGATGATAGTAAACAATTTGTAAATGCGCCTTATTTAATAATAATTTTTTCAGTTAAGTGAGTTTATTTTTATCGCCCTCTGCTATTATTACACTACAGATAATTGGGCGGGGTTGATTATGAGAAAATTGTTAGTAATTTGTTTATTGGGTTTTACATTAGCAGGGTGTGAGAAGCCGCTGAAGATTGATGGAACGAATGGAATAGCGGTAAAAACATCCATCGAAAAGATCAGGGATACTCTACCTGAAGATAAAAAACTAAAATTTGATGACTCATTGAATATTGTTATGTTTCACAATATCGATTTTGATGAACTGTTTAAGAACAACAAGCAGGGAAAAATAAAATATGATGCTATGGAAAGCCTGGAAAAAAGCTTTTATCAATCATTGAATGGGAAAACCGCTGATCAGATTATTAATGAAGCAGAAAAAATTAAGAAAAATAATAAAGCGCCCTGATTTCGGGGCATTTTAGCTGTTATTGAGTCTTATCTGGTTTATTTTTTCCCAAAAGCGTTAATCGTTCCCCACATTGTCGGCAGACATAGCAACTTTTACCTCTGAGCACCTTATTATGTTGCCTGATGCTTAATTCGTGCTGCTGGCAATGACAGCCATAGATGAATATCTTGCTGCAAACGGATTGTACTGAAAATTGATGGGTTCGGTTGGCAGGTACTTTAAACACGGTTTCCATAATATAACGCCACTCTTTGCCGTGAGGAGCGACTTTGCCAAACTGATGATAAACCAATAAATGAGCTAATTCGTGGGGGATGACTTCATCAATAAACGACTGCTCGTTTTCAATAAGCAAAATTGGGTTAAGACGAATTTCCCAATCTTGTAAACGAGCACTTCCTGCAATTGTCCCTCTTTGCTGGTAGGTCACACAGGGTTCAGGAAACGTTTGCTGAAGGAATTCACTGGCCTGAATCATTTTTTGCCGTAAAGCGCGCATGACTGCTTGCTGTAGTGGAAGAGGAACCTTAACGGATTTCATAAACAGCGATAATTCTGTGGTAACTTAATTTGAATAGTAACTTAACACAAAAAAAGCCCGCTTGTTATGAGCGGGCTTTTTAATGTTGTGGGATTATTTCAGCCCGGCTGCATCACGCAGGATTTCAGCTTTATCTGTTGCTTCCCACGGGAACTGCTCACGACCGAAATGACCGTATGCCGCAGTATCACGATAGATTGGATGCAGTAGATCCAGCATTTTGATCAATCCATAAGGACGCAGATCGAAGAACTCGCGTACCAGCTGAACCAGTGTTGATGTTGGTACTTTTTCAGTTCCAAACGTTTCAACCATGATAGAAGTTGGTTCAGCAACACCGATAGCATAAGAAACCTGAATCTCACAGCGGTCAGCCAGACCTGCGGCAACGATATTTTTAGCTACGTAACGTGCCGCGTAAGCCGCAGAACGGTCAACTTTAGATGGATCTTTTCCTGAGAATGCTCCACCACCGTGACGCGCCATACCACCGTACGTATCAACAATGATCTTACGGCCGGTCAGACCACAGTCACCCATTGGGCCACCAATCACAAAACGGCCTGTTGGGTTGATGAAGTATTTAGTCATCGGAGTGAGCCATTCTGCTGGTAAAACAGGCTTGATGATCTCATCCATAACTGCTTCTTGCAGCTCTTTCTGACCGATTTCTTCTGAATGCTGGGTAGAAAGTACAACAGCATCAATGCCGACAATTTTGCCGTTGTCATACTGGAATGTAACCTGACTTTTGGCATCCGGACGCAACCAAGGCAGTGTTTTGTTCTTACGTACATGCGCCTGACGCTCAACCAGACGGTGAGCATAGGTAATAGGTGCTGGCATAAGAACATCGGTTTCATTGGTTGCATAACCAAACATCAATCCCTGATCACCTGCTCCTTGTTCCAGAGGGTCAGCTCGGTCTACACCCTGATTGATATCAGGAGATTGCTTACCAATCGCGCTGATTACTGCACAGGAATTAGCATCAAAGCCCATTTCTGAACTGGTGTAGCCAATCTCACGTACTGTACTGCGGGTAATTTCTTCGATATCAACCCAGGCGCTGGTAGTGATTTCACCACCAACCATAACCATGCCGGTTTTCACATAAGTTTCGCAGGCTACACGAGCCTTAGGATCTTGTTCTAGAATTGCATCAAGAACAGCGTCGGAAATTTGGTCGGCAATTTTATCTGGATGACCTTCTGAAACTGATTCAGAAGTAAAAAGGTGTGTAGTCATTATATTTCGATACCTTAAATATAATCTTGGTTTAAGGGTGGATGTTTTACCATCTAGACGGCTAGTCTAAGTCAGTATCACTAAATATACCAGTTTTTTTGGTTTCAAATACCTTCTGTTGCGTGACATTTTGGATTTCTCATCTGTCATTCCTTGAAATGTGCAGTTTAAAGAAATCTAACTTCTTGAGCGTTATCTCTTTGTATGTTGTTGATGGGGCCAGTTTGTTCTTTTGTGCCTTAATATCTCCCGGAATTGACGGAATACAAAAAATAACTATTTTCTTTATTTTCAAATTGTTATTTTGTTGGTGGGGTTTATTTATCCAAATGAATAGTGATGGAAGTGTTTTATATTAGTAAGAGATTGTTTACTTTCTATAAAGATAACGATGGAAATTTATCGGATATGCTTATCTATAATCTGTTAGGCATCAATAAATTTCATTTTGCAATTTTGTAGGATTACAGGTATAAACAGCGCCCTATAACTGATAGGTTTTTTTATACTTCAAGTTATAGGCGTTTGCCGGATACGTTTTATGCGTGTTCTGCGTCTCATCAATTGAGAAACGGCTTTCGTAAAGCCATGTGGGGTGAATGGGGTTATGAACCATTATTTGCTGCTTGTTAACAACCGACAGCCACATTATGCCATTGATGTATCCACATCTTGTTCCTTTCTTATCAATATGAATTCATTCCGATGTTACCTGAAACATTCGAGTAGACAGGTCGCTTCGGACAGAAGCCGTATTACCAAACCGTAAATATACACATTGTTTAGCTTCCTCTAAACGTTTTTATAATTTAAGAGCATGCTATTCCCTGACATTTATAAATGCGCAAGATACGCACACTAAATATAGTGTCTTGGGTTATTGACTACAGGTGAAGGCAAACCTCTACTCCATGAAGGAGACTGCCATGAATGATAATATCGCTCGTAAAATGCGCCAGACTTACAATATTGCATACTGGGGCGGCAACTATTACTACGTCAATGATCTGGGTAATGTCAGTGTTTGTCCAAATCCAGATTTGCCGGAAGCTCAGGTTGAGATTGTTGATCTGGTAAAGAAAGTTCAACAAGAGAAAAAACAATTACAGCTGCCAGCATTGTTCTGTTTTCCTCAGATCCTGCAACATCGTTTGCGTTCCATTAATGCAGCCTTTAAACGTGCGCGTGAATCCTATGGTTATAAAGGTGATTACTTTCTGGTTTATCCGATTAAGGTGAACCAGCAGCGTCGCGTGATTGAATCACTGGCTAATTCTGGCGAACCTGTCGGTCTGGAGGCTGGCTCGAAGGCTGAGCTGATGGCTGTACTGGCTCATGCAGGTATGACACGGACTGTAATTGTCTGTAATGGTTATAAAGATCGTGAGTATATTCGTCTGGCACTGATCGGTGAAAAACTGGGACACAAAGTGTATCTGGTCATCGAGAAAATGTCTGAGATTGCAATGGTGCTGGAAGAAGCGGAACGTATCAATGTCGTACCTCGTCTTGGTGTACGGGCGCGTCTTGCTTCACAGGGAGCGGGTAAATGGCAGTCCAGTGGCGGGGAGAAATCCAAATTTGGTCTGGCGGCAGCACAGGTTCTACAACTGGTTGAAACTCTTCGAGCAGCCGGAAAACTGGATAGCCTACAATTGTTGCATTTCCATCTGGGTTCCCAGCTGGCAAATATCCGTGATATAGCAACAGGTGTGCGCGAATCAGCCCGTTTTTATGTCGAGCTGCATAAACTGGGTGTCAACATTCAGTGTTTTGATGTGGGAGGAGGACTGGGTGTTGATTATGAAGGTACACGTTCCCAGTCAGAATGTTCCGTTAACTATGGCCTGAACGAATACGCGAATAACGTTATTTGGGGAATCGGGGATGCCTGCGAGGAAAATGGCCTGCCACACCCAACTGTCATCACAGAATCTGGTCGTGCATTGACGGCTCATCATACCGTTTTAGTCTCCAATGTTATTGGAGCGGAATGTAATGAATTCACCGAAACGACACCACCGGCAGAAGATGCTGCACGTCCTCTGACAAGTTTGTGGGATACATGGCTGGAAATGCAGGATGATGGCTACAAGCGTTCTTTGCGTGAATGGCTGCATGATAGTCAGTTTGATCTGTACGATGTTCATACCCAGTATGCCCACGGGATTTTGAGTCTCTCCGAGCGAGCTTGGGCAGAGGAATTATATTTAAATATCTGTCGCCGTATTCAGCAGGATCTTGATCCAAGTAACCGTGCTCACCGTCCGATCATTGATGAATTACAGGAGCGCATGGCTGATAAACTCTATGTGAACTTTTCCCTGTTTCAGTCCATGCCTGATGCCTGGGGGATCGATCAGCTGTTCCCGGTTCTGCCACTTGAAGGGCTGGACAAACCGCTGGATCGTCGCGCTGTTTTGCTGGATATCACTTGTGACTCTGACGGTATTATCGATCATTATGTTGAAGGTGATGGTGTGGCGACAACAATGCCAATGCCTGCCTATGATCCGGAAAATCCGCCACTGATCGGTTTCTTTATGGTCGGAGCCTACCAGGAAATTCTGGGTAATATGCATAACCTCTTTGGTGATACTGCGGCTGTTGATGTCTACGTTACCGAAAACGGTGAAGTGACTTATCAGCAGAGTGAAGAGGGTGATACAGTTGCCAATATGCTGCAATATGTGAAACTGGAGCCTCAGGTACTGCTGACCCGCTTCCGTGATCAGGTGAAATCGACAGATTTGGCTGAAAATCTACAGGAACAGTTCCTGCAAGAGTTTGAAAGTGGCCTGTATGGTTATACTTATTTAGAAGATGAGTAATTCTAATTAGTCGTTAACCGAATAAGCGCTGTGACAGGCGCTTATTCGAAAAAATTAAACTAATTTAATCTCTATTCGGTTTAATCCCTTTCCTTTATTCTTTCTGGATAATTTAACTTTTCCTATTTAGTTTGTATTACTTACATGTGTACCGCAAAAAGGCATTTCTATTTCGTTGCAACACCATAATCTCAGTTCATCCTGATATTTAAATACTATCCGGTGTCCTTGACTGATCTTATAGAATTTGTGTAACGGGAGTATGGTTATTGTGTACTAAATTAAGGGGTTCCATTTTTTCCAGATAGTTGCCGCGCTTATTTCATCTAATTACCTCAAAAGTGTAGCAAGAAAAAATGATGTCTAATACTATATGCTCGAATATTGGTAGGTATGAGTAATTATCTGTTTTTTGATATTAATTGGTTGTTTTTAAAGGTTATTTAAAAAGTCAGACTTCTTGTGAAGTTAGCGTAATGTAATCAAGCCCTATGTTAATTAAACACAAGGCTTTAGAGGATATATTATGAGTATTAGTTCCTTAGGAAACCAAATCGATAACTCTCTGGTTTCAAACGCCTTTGGCTTCCTGCGCTTCCCGTTGAATTTCCAGCCTTATTCCGGTGATGCGGAGTGGGTTATTACCGGTGTACCTTTTGATATGGCAACATCCGGTCGGGCTGGTAGTCGCCACGGGCCGGCCGCTATTCGTCAGGTCTCGACAAATCTGGCTTGGGAAAGCAGCCGGTGGCCATGGAACTTCAGCCTGCGCAAGCGCCTGAATGTGGTTGATTGTGGTGATCTGGTCTTTAATTTTGGTGATGCGCAGGATATGAGCGACAAACTACAGGCTCATGCTGAGAAAGTGCTGGCATCAGGCAAAAAAATGCTGACTTTTGGTGGCGATCACTTTGTCACGTTACCGCTGTTGCGCGCCCATGCGAAACATTTCGGTAAAATGGCTCTGGTTCATTTCGATGCTCATACCGATACTTATCCTAATGGCAGTAAGTTTGATCACGGTACGATGTTTTACCATGCGCCAAACGAGGGATTGATCGATCCGGCGCATTCTGTCCAGATCGGTATTCGTACTGAGCACGATACAGATAATGATTTCACGGTATTAGATGCAGGGCAGGTGAATGATCGCAGCGTTGAAGATGTTGTCGATCAGATCAAATCTGTTGTCGGTGATCTGCCGGTATACCTGACTTTTGATATTGATTGTCTTGATCCGGCATTTGCGCCCGGTACAGGAACGCCGGTGATCGGTGGTTTGACTTCAGATCGTGCGCTGAAAATTCTGCGGGCTTTGCAACCGCTGAATATCGTTGGAATGGATGTGGTGGAAGTTGCTCCTTCCTATGATCAGTCAGAAATTACCGCACTTGCGGCAGCAACAATCGGGCTGGAATTGCTGTATTTGCAGGCTTCTAAAAAAGCTGTCTGATATATTCAGCTATACATAAACGTTGTTTGAAAGCTCGTCCTGATGGCGGGCTTTTTTCTTTTTTACTGCACCTTTACCGTGTTTATAGAGGTAAAAAAGTATATAGGGGAAAGTATTCCCAAACGCACCTATTGTTCCCAAATTGAAACAATCCCGCAAAACCATCGCTTAACCTTGCAGCATCGAAAAACTGCGTTAGGATGTTTTAAAAGGCATTCTTATGAGGATACAAGCATGATAATCACTTCAACTGAATTTAAGAATAATGATTTCCTGAGTAAAGAGCAGGAATTCAATGAGTTTGGTGGTAACGGTGGTAATCGCTCACCTGAACTTGCCTGGACAGATGCGCCTGCCGGAACAAAAAGTTTTGCGGTCACGGTTTATGATCCTGATGCCCCAACGGGCAGTGGTTTCTGGCATTGGGTGGCATTTGATATTCCGCTGGAAATACAGGCTTTATCCCCAGATGCCGGACGGAGTGATGGCAGCAAATTACCGGCTGGCATCATTCAGAGCAGAAATGATTACGGGCAGTTTGGTTTCGGTGGAGCCTGCCCGCCAGAGGGAGATAAAGCCCATCGCTATATTTTCACGGTACATGCCATGTCGGTAGAAAAACTGGGTATTGGCGCTGAAATAACAAATGCGGTCACACGTTTTATGATCTACGCCAATAGTCTGGCAACCGCCACTATTACCGGCTATTACCAGCGTTAACTGTTTCATTATTTTCCGGTTTTAAGATCTTCAGTTTATAAAAAAAGGGTATCAATATATGAGCAGCAATTCTTTTTCTTCTCCAAAGAAAGTTCAATGGAATCAGGGATTACAACAGGAAGCAGTCGAGATTCTGTCTAATGATGGCGGAATGATTGTCTGCCCGACTAAAGTGGGTTACATCATCATGACGTCCGATGCGAAAGGGCTGGAGCGCAAATTTGAGGCTAAGCAGCGCAATCGCAATAAGCCCGGAGTTGTATTGTGTGGATCTCTGGAACAGTTGAAAGAGCTGGCTCAGCTTAACCCGGAAATTGAAGAGCTTTATCAGAAACACTGGGATGCAGATGTGTTATTGGGCTGTATCCTGCCGTGGAAAGAAGAGGCAGTTAATCGTATTCCCGATGATGGTTCCAAAGAGCTGATGATGGATGGCCGTGGTACAAGCTGTTTTGTCATTAAATTTGGTAAGCCCGGTGAAATTCTGGCAAAAGAGCTGTGGGAAAAATACGGTAAATTCTCTTTCGCCAGCTCAGCTAACCCATCAGGCAAAGGTAATCGTGGTTTGGTTGAGTGTATTGGTGAACGCATTGAGGAGCGGGCAGATCTGATTATTACCGCCAATGATTATGTGAAATCCATTCAGCCGAATGAGACTGAGCAAACCCGCTATGAGCAGGGTGTGATGATTTCAATGGTCGATGACAACGGTAAATTAGTACCGACTCAAAATGGTCAGCGTGATATTACACCGTGCCCGGTATTGATCCGTAAGGGACTGGATGTCCATAAGATCATGGTAATAATGTCTGATATTTTCACGACATGGGATTACCGTCACGGCAACTATTATTAATAATCGCTGCGGGTGCGGAACCGTACCCGCTCAAATCACGGCGCATAAAGCCAGAAGAAACTAATTCTGTCCGGTTGGTCACACTGGCTTTGGCAAAAATATTACGCAGATGAGTTTTCACAGTAGAGAGAGAAATACTGAGCTGTAATGCTATGCGTTTATTACTCGCTCCTTCTCTGACCCACTGAATAATTTCCTGTTCTTTTGCCGTAAACATGACTTGAGCATCGGGACAAATATCAAAAGTCATTAATTCGGCCACAGGAATAATAGAGTAAAGTCGCATGACTTCCTGATACTGAAACGGATAGTCCCTGAAAACTGAAATACCCGCGAGGATTTTATTCCCACGGCGGATAAAGATTTCGACTCTATCCGTTAATTTATTGGGCTGCATAAAATCATGATAGAACTGTTGGCCACTCTCTTTCATATTGTCATTCATGCTGACAAGACGCTGTTCATTATTTCTGAAATTTTCCGGATGTAGCGGATCTAACTGACAAAAATACGCGACATATGCCTGATACACGTCGGATGTGATGCCATACAGGATATGGTTTTCGGGCTGCCACTTTTCATTAACGAGATAATAAACAGCAGCAGACACGGGAATGATGTGGGCAATTGTATTCAGACAGCAATTAACCAGTGTCTGTTGATGCTGGCTGAGTGGTGAAGTATTCATTTATCGTACCTATCTGATCCAGTTGTGAATTCATCATGGCTTTTCTGATTATGAATACAAAATACACATATTAATAATGTGAGATTGATTGCATTATTTAAAACTTATTCTTTCATGTTTTAGCTGCTTTTAGACTGACTTTGTACATATTGCCTTTTGTTTATTAACATATTAATTGATTGTTTTTTCATTATCGCCTGATATTTCTTGAGTTACGGTATTTTTTATCTTTTTCTTTGGTACTTTTCGGCAAAAAACGGCATGAGATACCTCTTTTGGGTATCGTTCTTTAGAGTGATGGCAACACTTTTCCCTTTATCCCTATAGTTAAATCACAGTCACCTTTCGTTTACAAAAAATTCACAATCAAACCGACTGTATTTATGGGTAAAGGGGGAAGAAAAATGAATATGTCCTCAAAGTTAATATCACATATTGAGAAGGGTAAGGTTGGTTTTCCGACGACACTTGCCAGTTCTGTTGGTGTGATTATGGCAAGTCCGGTTATTTTAACCGTCACCAGCGGGTTCGGAATAGGGGGTGATACATTTGCTCTGGCTGTGTTTCTCAGCTTTATTGTGATGCAGGCTCAGTTGACAACGTTTGCTGAAGCTGCCGCGATTTTGCCTACTTCCGGCTCAGTATATGATTATATTTCTTGTGGTATGGGACGTTTCTGGGCAATAACCGGAGCACTTTCTGCCTATTTAATCGTGCATGTTTTTGCCGGTACTGCGGAAACCATCCTTTCCGGCATTATGGCATTGGTGAATTTTGAAAGCCTCAATACTGTGATGGAGAGCAATAATGCGTCCTGGATGGTTGGAGTAGGGCTAGTGATCACCTTTGGTCTACTTAATGCGTTTGGGATAGAGGCATTCAGTAGAGTGGAGATTGTACTGACGTTTGCCATGTGGAGTACGTTAGTGATCTTTAGTTTGTGTGGTCTGCTTATGCCATTTCACACTTCAGTTGATGGCTGGTTTGGTGAGTCGCTGAATATTGCTGATCCGACCGTGATATTAAGTCTGATTGGTATGGCGATGTTTATGTTTATGGGCTGTGAGCTGGTGACGCCAATGGCACCAGAAATCAAAAATTCAGCAAAAGTCATCCCACGTGCAATGGCTATCGGGTTGTGTGGTGTTGCGTTCTGTATGTTTATGTACGGCGCTGCGATGACACATCAGGTGGAAAACGTCATTGTTGACCCAGCAAATAATGTCAGGTTGCTGGAAACTCCGATGGCAATTCCGGCTTTTGCCGGGCAGGTCATGGGGGATTTTGGTAAATACTGGATTGGTTTTGGCTTGCTGCTGGCGGGAGCGGCAACGATTAATACACTGATGGCGGCTGTTCCCCGTATTTTATACGGTATGGCACTTGACGGTACTTTACCCCGTATTTTCACTTACCTGCACCCAAGATTTAAAACACCCGTATTTGGTATTTTAGTGGCTGTTTTGATCCCCTGTATCCATGCTTTTGCTATTCAGGGCGATTTGAACCGTATTATGCCGCTGGTATTGGCTGCGGTTTGTTCCTGGGGAACTGCTTATCTGTTAGTCACAATTTCTGTCATCCTGCTACGTATCCGTCGTCCTGACCTGCATCGTGCCTATAAATCACCGTTTTTCCCTGTACCGCAGATTATTTCCGGTGTGGGAATTGTCATCGCTCTTATTTACATTACTCCCCCGGGTATGGATAAAGCGGATGTTTATATTCCTTTCCTGATCATGCTTGGATTAACAGCGACCTATGCATTGATATGGACAATATTTGTTCAGAAAGTCAATCCGTTTAAACCTGTCGAGGTAGAAGACGTTCTGTCCAAAACGTTCTCTGAAACTGAATTGAAGGAGATTAAACTTGAGCCATTACGCAGCCTCCACTAAATCTTCTTTCTGGCAAAAAATCAATCAACAAAGCGTGCCTGCCGACTATCAGGCAGGCCTGACACTTAACCGGCTGGAGCGTGATCTTCAGCCCTATTACTGTGAAAGGCCGGGGCCGGGAGAACTGATCGTCAGACCAGAAGACCAGTTGGCAGTATGTGTCAACGAAAGGGTGAAAAAGTTGTTTATGGCATTCATCGTTTATACGCGTTTTTCTGTTTCCGGTGTGATAAACCAGCCTTTGAATGCCGATATACAGGTAAAAACGGCAGGTAGCCTGCGGAAAAAGCGGGTGAGATTTTTTTCAAAACAGGAAGATGGGCTCAAATGGATTGAGCAACTGGAGCAATATCCTGTTATTCGACAGACGTTAGAGGAGCTGGATTTTCGGTCATGCAGCCTGCAAATCAGGAAAGGAAAATGGCGTTGCGAAATTGAACATTTTGCTGCTTCTGAAATTGTCAGCCGGCTTCCGGCGACCCGCCGTTACCTGCGTTTAACCTCAGAGCAGCGTCATCGTTTACTCAGTACGCTGCATCTGATCCATCAGCTTATGTTGCAAGGTATTGGCAAAAAGCCGTACACGTGAAGAGAGCGTTTCTTCTGATTTAAACAGGATCCAGGATTGATAGATATCCATGTCCCATTCGGGCAGAAGCCTGATCAGTTTTCCGGCTGTGACGGATTCATGGGTGATATAGTCCGGTAGGTAAGCAATACCCGCCCCAGCCAGCGCCGAACTCATTAATGCTACACTATTATTAATGCGAAAACGGCTGCGCACTTCAATATCAAACTTATTTCTCTCTTTCTGAAACGGAAGGGAGATAGTATGAGCAGGGCCGCGAAACAGCAGATAATCATAACGGGGAAGATCTTCCGGCCTTTCTATAGCCGGAAACTGGCTGAGATAATCAGGAGTCGCGTAAAGCCCCCAGGTGATATCAATCAGGGGCATCACAAGTGGATGGTCTGGTGTTTCACGGCCTACCACAATGGCGATATCACATTGGTCTTTTTCCATGTTAATGATCCTGTCGGTCAGTTCCAGATCGACGCTGACATGGATATTCCCGGCAACAAAATTGTTCAGGGCCGGAACAATGCATTGACTGCCGAAGGATACCGGTGCAATCAGGCGCAGGCTTCCCATCGGCTCTTCATGGAAATTACGGATAAAACGTTCGGCGTTTTTGGCTTCATTCAGAATACGCTGACAATATTGGTAATAGCTCATTCCGACTTCTGTCACCTGAATCTTGCGTGTGGTTCGGTTGAGTAACTGAGTACCGAGCCTGATTTCTAACTGTGCGATTTCACGACTAACGGAAGACTTCGAAAGCCTTAATGATTTTGCCGCTTCGGTAAAACTTAATGTCTCTACGACACGGGCAAAGATCACCATTGAGCTGAGATTCTCAATATTATTCATAAAGTAACCTGATGATTTACTCCGAAAAACCCTAACATATCACAGGTTCTGTTCTGAAGGGCTTTATTCTCTGTGGAAATTTTTCATTTAACGAACGACTGTTCCATAATAGAAACAGTGAGCCGAACGGTGGCATTTTGCTGCGATAAAGAGTAATTATTTTATAACAATAACAAGCTGTTCTTTTTCAGCATGTCTAAATATTCTGGAGGGCAATGTGAAATGAACCAAACTATGACACAAAAAATTCTCGCTCGGGCGAGTGGGCGTGAACAGGTCACACCGGGCGAAGTGGTTTGGGCAAAAGTGGATATCCTGATGTCTCATGATCCCTGTGCCCCCGGCGTTGCCAGCGTATTTAAAAAAGAGTTTGGTCAGGATGCCAAGATATGGGATCCGACCCGTTTCATTATGATCCCTGACCATTTTGTTTACTCTGCGGACCCACAGGCTAACCAGAATATACGGGTAATGCGTGAATTTGCCGCAGAACAGAATGTTAAGTATTTTTATGATGTCGGAACCCCCAATTATAAAGGTGTCTGTCATATCGGATTGGCGGAGGGAGGACATACTCGCCCCGGAGAAGTGTTGTTGGGGACGGATTCTCATACTGTTACCGCCGGAGCATTCGGGACATTCGCGATTGGGTTGGGGATTACTGATGCGGCTTATGCCATAGGGACGGGAGAAATCCCGCTGAAAGTGCCAAGCACCATTCGTGTGAATTTTACCGGCACGAAGCCAGCGCATGTTCTGGCTAAAGATATGATCCTGACGGTATTGTCAGAACTGACAGTGGATGGCGCGACCTATCAGGCGATTGAATTCGGTGGCAATGTCATTGATGAATTATCTGTCGAAGAGCGTATGACGATTTGTAATATGGTCGTCGAGTGCGGTGCCAAAAATGGCATTATGGTGCCGAATCAGGCAACACTTGATTATCTGGCAGAACGGAATGAGATGCCGTTTGAGATTGTTTACCCGGATGAAGATGCCCAATATACCCGTGTATTAAATATTGATGTGTCGGATATGCAGCCGAAGATAGCCAAACCGCATTCTCCGGATAATGTGGTTTCCATTGAAAAAGTTGCCAATGTTGCTATTTCTCAGGCCTATATCGGTTCCTGTACCGGGGGCAAGATTGAAGATTTCATCGCCGCTGCCCGTATTATAAAAGGCCATAAGGTTAAAATTCCGACTTATGCGGTACCAGCAACAAAAGAAGTATTCCATAAAACCATCACAACTCAGATTGAGGGCGTTTCCGTTTATCAGATTTTAACGGATGCGGGAGTGAAACTTTCTGCTGAAGCGGGTTGTGCTGCCTGCTGCGGTGGCCCACCGGATACTTTTGGCCGCGTTAATGATCCGATATCAGTGATATCCACGACTAACCGTAATTTCGTCGGAAGAATGGGGCATAAGCGCGCTAATATTTACCTTGCTTCACCGTACTCTGTTGCTGCGGCAGCAATTACTGGCCAGATCACTAATCCGGGAGAATTTTTATGAGTGATGTCGTTATGAATGATGCTGTTTTAAATGAACATAAGGAAAATATCATTCGTGGTCAGGTTTATGTTCTGGAGGATAATATTGATACTGACCAGATTCTGGCCGGGGAATATATCAAAGTAAACCCCTCTTCACCTGAAGGTTATGCCCAATTAGCATCACTGGCGATGTGTGGATTACCTGAAGGATCGCTGCCTTTTATTGATGAAGAAAAAGGTAAGGCGAAATATCCGATTATTGTTGCCGGGCAGAATTTTGGCTGTGGTTCTTCCCGTGAACATGCCGTCGTGGCGCTGGGCGCTTCGGGTGTAAAAGCCATTCTGGCGCAATCTTATGCCCGGATATTCTTCCGCAATTGTGTCTCTACTGGTGAATTATTGCCTGTCGCCGCACAAGAACGCTTGTGCGACAGCTTAGTTACCGGTGACAGCATTGAGATCGATATTGAAAATCAGACAGTAACAATACTGAAAAGCGGTGAAAAATACCCGACCGATCCTGTCGGGGAACTGGCTAATATTGTTGCTGCTGGTGGGCTGTTCTCTTATGCGCGGGCAACGGGCCGAATAAAATAATATACCCGCCGTCTTTCAAGTTGCCTCTTTGTTGCTCCTTTGCCGCTGTGATGCAACTGGAAATCCAGAAAATATGCCAGCTTATAATCTGCTGGCATATTTGTTTCGGGTTTTCCTCATCCAACGATATAGGTTAGTAACTGTCGCTGCGGCATCAGAACAAAATTCCCGTGAAACAGAGAACCGGCCTGATAATCATCAGTGAGTGTTTTCAGCAATTTTATGGTCACAGTGTGATGAGTGCAGTCAATCTCCACAATTTCTGCTGCATGGAAATCAAAAAATTGCTTCACATGAGGGTAAAGCGCTTTATAAAGACTTTCTTTAATGGAAAAAGCGAGTGTGAATGCCTGAATAAAAGTAAGCGGAGATTTTGCCAGTAATGCTTTCTCAGTTTCATTGATAATGCTGGCTGAAACGCTATCAATAGTTTCCTGCTTTATCTCTTTTTCGATATCAATCCCTACCCATTGATATTTATCACTTGAAGCCGCGAAAACAACAGCACAGTTGGTTGAGTGAGAGATTGAGCCACAAATTCTTTCAGGCCAGATAGGGGAGCGATCCTGTGCTGATTCCACCTGAAATTCAGGATATCCCATGTTATTTAATATATTACAGGCACAGTAACGGGCAGCCAGATATTCCGCCCGACGTTTAGTGACAGCATTTCGTAATCGTTCAGGATAGGTAACACCATATTCAGTAAATAGATCATCCCGATAGCTGCCTTGAGTGAAATAAGCCAACATAATCTGGATATCTGGATGCCCTGATAGTAAGCCCTTTTGTATCGCAGTGAAAAAGGGGTCATTGATGGCAGTTGTCTGTACAGGGGTAAAAGTAATTTCTTTCATTATTGATTGTTCATCGGAAATGTTAATAAATTGTCTTTATACACAATGGATTTCAATATGCATCGCGGCGGCAAGAGAGAGAATCCCCGGGAGCATAGATAACTATGTGACTGGGGTGAGCGAGCGCAGCCAACAAAGAGGCAACTTGAAAGACGAAGTGTATAGCCAATTTTGCCACATTTAGTTTTAGTTCACTAAATCGTTAACTCTTTTTATACTGTGTTTCGACCAATAAGAACAGGGATCTGAAAACAGGGTGTATCTTATTGGTTGAATAACTGTTTGATTCAGTCCAATTTAAAAAAGAGGTAAATGTGGAAATATTAGTGACAGGTGGAATGGGATATATTGGTAGCCATACCTGCGTCCAGATGATTGAAGCAGGGATGACGCCGATTATTGTCGATAACCTGTGTAATGCCAGTCAGGAAGTTCTGGCCCGCATTGAAGCGCTGACGGGTATCAGGCCGTTGTTTTATCAGGGAGATATCCGTGATGAAGCTTTCCTTGATTCTGTTTTTTCCCGTCACTCTATAGCATCCGTTATCCACTTTGCCGGTCTGAAAGCGGTTGGCGAATCAGTCGAAAAACCCCTTGAATATTATGATAATAATGTCAACGGTACATTAGTGTTAGTGCGCAGCATGCACAAAGCAGGCATAAAAAGCATTATTTTCAGCTCATCGGCAACGGTATATGGCGATCCTGAAATTGTTCCCATTACTGAACAGTCTGCGGTAGGTAATACCACCAATCCTTACGGTACAAGTAAATATATGGTTGAGCGTTGCCTGTCTGATTTCCATCATGCTGAAAGTGACTGGTCAGTCGTATTATTGCGTTATTTCAATCCGGTAGGAGCACATCCATCAGGTACGATGGGAGAAGATCCTCAGGGCATTCCTAATAATTTAATGCCATATATTGCTCAGGTAGCGGTAGGCCGTCGAGAGAAACTGTCTGTTTATGGCGATGATTATCCTACTCCGGATGGAACAGGCATCCGCGATTATATCCATGTGATGGATCTGGCTGATGGTCATATTGCGGCACTGAATGCAGTCGGTAAAAAATCTGGCCTGCATATCTATAACCTGGGAACAGGAACAGGTACAAGCGTACTGGATATGGTGGCCGCATTCGGTCAGGCATGTGGTAAACCGGTTCCTTATGAAATTTGCCCACGTCGCCCGGGCGATATTGCAGAATGCTGGTCAAGTCCTGAAAAAGCTGAGCGCGAACTGGGCTGGAAAGCAAGCCGCACTATCGTGGAAATGACCGAAGATGCATGGCGCTGGCAGTCCCAAAACCCTAATGGTTATAAAGCAGGATAATACGCAGCTGGCGCTTTAATCGCATCACACCGACATAGTAGCTACAACGGGCATAAAGGTATTTATGCCCATCGATTCATGTACCGTTCATGAGTACAGGGATTGGCACCTGAATGAGCATTTAGGTTATGTCAAAAATGCAATTTAATCAGGCTGATTATCCACACAGGCGCTATAACCCTTTAACAGGGCAGTGGGTAATCATCTCACCACATCGGCTGAAACGACCGTGGGTTGAGGTAGAGAAACCATTACAGCATCCTGTATCTCCGGGCTACGATAAACAGTGTGCTCTATGCCCGAATAACACGCGTGCCTCAGGGGATATCAATCCTGATTATCAGGATATCTATGTATTTCAGAACGATTATTCAGCCTTATTGCCGGAAACTCCTGCTATTGCCACTGCTGACGATCCTCTGTTTATAAGCAAACCGGCAAGAGGAACCTGCCGCGTTATCTGCTTTTCACCAAACCACAGTAAAACCTTTGCTGAATTATCTCTGACCAATATCTGCCGTATTATTGATGTCTGGAACAGCCACATAGAAGAGCTTGGACAACGCTATATCTGGGTTCAGGTATTTGAGAATAAAGGGGAAATGATGGGGTGTTCCCAGCCTCATCCACACGGACAAATCTGGGCCAGTGATTTTCTGCCTAATGAGCTGACTCGCAAAGATGAGTTACTGAGGCAATATTATGTTCAGCATGGATCTAATTTATTGCTGGATTATGCCAGAGCTGAACAGAAAAATGGTGTGCGTACTGTAGTAGATACCGAATACTGGCTGGCTGTTGTGCCCTATTGGGCGGTGTGGCCGTTTGAAACAATGTTATTGCCGAAAAGCCCTGTCCGGCGTATGAATGAACTGACGAAAGAGCAGCGTGATGATCTGGCTGTTGCGCTGAAAAAACTGACCAGCCGATACGATAACCTGTTCCAATGCTCCTTTTCCTATTCTATGGGCTGGCATTTCGCTCCTTTCTTTACTAATAAGCAGACCGATATTAAGCACTGGCAGTTACATGCTTTGTTTTATCCGCCATTATTGCGTTCAGCAACTGTCCGTAAATTTTTGGTGGGTTATGAGATGCTGGCTGAATCCCAGCGTGATCTGACACCTGAACAGGCTGCACAACGGCTACGGGATGTCAGTGATATTCATTTCAGGAGCTGTAGTCTCTGATAAAGCATTTTATGAGGAAGCACGGTGATGAAAGCGCTAATTCAAAAAGTCACTGAATCTTTTAATGTAGTTTTTCACTCTTCACCGACTCATTTTTTTCAGGCTCCCGGACGGGTGAATTTAATTGGCGAACATACCGACTATAACGAGGGGTTTGTCTTACCCTGTGCGATTGATTACCAGACGGTAGCTGCTGCCGCCAAACGCGATGATACGTTGATCCGGGTGATTGCTGTTGATTACAGTAATGATCGTGATGAGTTCGATCTCTCTCAGCCGATCCTTTTTCATCAGGATAAAATGTGGGCGAATTATATCCGCGGTGTGGTGGTAATGTTGATCCAACATGGCTACTCATTTGGTGGAATGGATATCGCAATAAGCGGGAATATTCCACAGGGAGCCGGTCTCAGCTCTTCGGCATCGCTGGAAGTGGTTATCGGCCTGACCATCAACGTACTTTATCAGCTCGGCATTAATCAGAAATTGATTGCCATTAATGGACAGCAGGCTGAAAATCAATTTGTCGACTGTCAATCCGGCGTTATGGATCAACTTATTTCAGCCTGCGGCGAAGAAGGTCACGCTTTGCTGATTGATTGCCGCGCCCTTGAAATACAGGCTGTTCCGATGCCGGAAAATATCACTGTGATGATTATTAATTCCAATCGACAGCGCGGTCTTGTAGACAGCGAATACAATATACGGCGTCAGCAGTGCGAAGAAGCTGCCCGAATTCTCGGTGTCCGGGCATTGCGGGATGTCTCCATTCATTATTTCAATGCGAAGCAGAAACAATTGGATGCTCTGCTTGCCAAACGTGCACGCCATGTTATTACTGAAAATGGCCGGACTCAGGCTGCTGTTGCTGCTTTAAAGTCAGGAGACTTATCCAGCCTCAGCCAGCTTATGGCTGAATCTCACCGCTCCATGCGTGACGATTTTGAAATTACTGTCCATGAAATCGATGTGCTGGTGGAGATTGTCAAAAATGTTATCGGAGAGCAGGGAGGCGCCCGCATGACGGGAGGTGGTTTTGGCGGTTGTATCGTTGTATTGCTTCCCTCTGATTTGGTGAGCGATGTGAGGCAGGCCATCGAAAGTGAATACCAGATAAAAACTGGCCTGCAAGCGTCTATTTATATTTGTCAGGCAAGCAGGGGAGCAAGCCAATTGATGAATCAGGAATAAATGGCTGGCTTTTATTTTTGGTTAATTTATATTCATATTGAATCTGAGCATAAGTAAACATTTGTCTTATTTATAAAGAGGAGTGTTGTCTTGAGTAGCAATCTGCAATACGAAGAATTACAACAACAATGGTCATCAGTTGATAGTTATCTAAAGAAGAGCCTGTTACATCCTGCATCTCATCTCGAACAAACCCTTGAATATAACGCCAGTCAGGGATTGCCTGCCATTGATGTTTCCGCACTGCAAGGGCAGTTTTTGATGATGATGGTTCAGATCAGCGGAGCAAAACGCATTCTCGAAATCGGCACGTTAGGTGGCTATAGTGCTCAATATATGGCCAAAGCATTACCCGATGATGGTTTACTCATCACGCTGGAAAAAAATCCGAAAATGGTACAGATTGCACGGCGTAATATCGAATTAGCTCAACTTACTCATAAGATTGAAGTTATCGAGGGAGATGCCAATGAGACTTTACCAACACTGACTGAAAGAGCACCTTTTGATCTGATTTTTATTGATGCTGATAAACGGAGTAGCCAGATTTATCTCGATTGGGCAATTAAACTGGGGCGTCCGGGCAGTATTATCATTATGGATAATGTCGTTCGTGGCGGTGCAGTTATCCATGATCAGCGTGATGAGTTCGCTGAAGGTATTCATCAGACACTGGATAAGATACTTAATCGTCCGGAAATCACCGTAACTGCTTTGCAGACGGTGGGGGAAAAAGGCTGGGATGGATTTGCATTGTTACGGATAAATGATGATGTGAATTAATTCTGGCAGGGTAAAACCTTTGTGATATTCCCTTTGGTAGATCCCTGCTGGTGGCACCGTCAGGCGTATTTCAGCCAGAGATCTACCGAGAATTGTACCTGTCGTCTTTCAGGCTGTATTAAAGAGGCAACCTGAAATTCATTGGTCGCTGGCATTTTTTCAACTCCGGATTTTATGGATTTTATCCTCTTTATTTGGTTCATTAATTACTTTGGCTTCTCTTGCTGACTGGCATGCCTTGCGTTCATTTGACTCACGATCTTTAATCACTTTCGCCGTTTCATCTACAGTCGGAAGTGAAAATCCCATATCATCATAGGCCCCGAAACCAGCCAGATGGTAGCTACTGAATGGGGCATCCACAGGAATACGGAATTCCTTTTTTTCTCCCGGTGCCAGTGAATCAAATGAATAGACAATGAGTGATTGCGGGTCGCAGGTTGTATTAAGGGGTAAAATGGCCAGATATCCACCAGCCACAGGCTCATCTCCCTGATTTTGCATTGTACCCCCGACGAAGAATTGTCCTTTTGCTCCCAATCCCATATGGAATAACAGATGAGCTTCTCCTTGTGCCCGCAGTACCGGGCTGAAAAAGCTACTTATCATTAATATCAATAACATTCTGTATGAGTAACTTCCCCGTTTCATTATCTCTCCTCTTTTACTGAATGATTGTATTCCGGCTCAGTGGATTGCCCATATTACTGATTGGATGACGGTGTCAGAGATACACACTTTGCTGTTTTTTTTACATCTTCAGAGTCTGCGTCCTGAGGTTCATTGAGCAGTCTTTTGAACTGTTCAGGATCCAGCAGGGCGATATAGCTGGTTAAATAATGGTTACATCTCAGACTGTCAGTGATATTGAGGCCATCCGATGCTTTAAGGATCGTTGATTTTGAAAGGGATTCATACTCCAGTATGAATGGAATGTCGGGAGGCAGATGAGGCACCAGATCATTTTCATATCTGAATGTTTCATAGTTTGCAAAATGGTTATCGATATAGCTAACAAATTCATGGTTACCGGCTTTTGGGCTGGCAAACAGGCTTGCTTTGTGTTTATCGCCAAGCAGGGGAATATCTCTCATAAGATAGGTTGCAATGACTGCGCCAAGGCTATGACCCAATATAGTATATGCAGTATTGATACCGATGAATTGAGCAACAGCATTGGGAAATCTGAGATGGCTGTAACTATCTTTAGATTCAGGCTCAACAATAGTCAGTTTCAGTGAATTATAAATACTATAGAACCCCATACTGACTTTTTGTTGAGGAGTATCAGCCCACGGCGAGGTGAAAACAGGTACGATATCATGTAATGCTTCAAACAGATTGGAGCTGTCGGTACCCCTGATAACAATGACATACTCTGCCGGCGTTTTTTTATTCTTAGCAATATATCCATAACAAACATGGTTAGGCAGCATAATTAAAAATTGCTGATTACTTTTGGGGTTTACGGAAAAAGAGAGATCATTACCACTAATATAGGCTACCAGATCCCAGCCATCTTCTGCTAAACGCGGGTCTGCGGGGGGAGTCGGATTATTGTAATACTGACTGTTCATCTCTGCTGCATACAGTATCAATGATGCCTGTTGAGCTTCTTTGGTTAACATGTTGTTATACATTATTATTAACTCCTCTTGATACCGCTTGTCTTTCAGGTGGCCTTTTCGTTGTGTCGTCCCTTTTCTTCCGCCGAGGCGCAACTGGAAATCCAGCGGGTATATTATTATTGACTGTGTGTATCTGTCATTCTTGTTGTACTGCAATATCAAATTTTATTAGCATAAAAAATAAAGAAAGGATAATTTAAGCGTATATCATCCTGTCAGAATTTCTGAGAATTTGAGTCATTGATATAGCAGTTCAGTTAAGAGTCGGTATTAGAAAGTACTTGCTATTGTTCAATATCGAATTAATTAATTACTTTTAGTTATATGTAGTTTTGATTTGTTCTTTTTAATCTGTTATCTAACGGCGTTATTCTTCACGGATCTATAAGTCTTACTTTCAAATATTACTGAATATTAAGAGGCTAATATGTCTGCACCACGTTCGGTTCTGGAATTGATCGGGAATACACCGTTGCTGGAACTGACCCATCTGGATACTGGCCCATGCCAACTCTTCATTAAGCTGGAGAATCAGAATCCGGGCGGTTCTATTAAAGACAGAGTTGCACTCTCAATGATTGAACAGGCAGAAAAACAGGGGCTACTGAAACCCGGTGGCACCATCATTGAAGCAACGGCTGGTAATACCGGTATCGGGTTGGCACTGGTTGCTGCCATGAAAGGTTATAAGCTGATACTGGTTGTACCGGATAAGATGAGCAGGGAAAAAATATATCACCTGAGAGCATTGGGAACGGATGTCCGTCTGACCCGTTCTGATGTGGGTAAGGGGCATCCGGAATATTATCAGGATTATGCGTTGCGTCTGTCGAAGGAAATCAGTGGCGCGTATTATATTGATCAGTTTAATAATTCATCTAATTCACTGGCTCATATGACAACGACCGGCCCTGAAATATGGCAGCAGATGGAACATGATGTAGATGCTGTTGTTGTTGGTGTGGGTTCAGGCGGAACACTTGGCGGCTTAAGCCAGTATTTCCGCGAAGTTTCTCCCGATACCCGATTTATTCTTGCTGATCCTAAAGGCTCTATTCTTGCTGATTATGTTGAATACGGCCATTACGATGAAGCAGGAAGCTGGTTCGTTGAAGGGATCGGCGAGGATTTTATCCCACCGCTGGGGGATTTTTCTAATATTAGTCATGCTTACCGGATCAGCGATGCCGAAGCATTTTCCTGTGCAAGGGAGCTACTTTTACAGGAGGGTGTTCTTGTTGGTTCATCTTCAGGTACGTTATTGTCTGCGGCTTTACGCTATTGCCGGGCACAGAAAACACCAAAGCGTGTGGTGACTCTGGCTTGTGATAGTGGCAATAAATATTTATCCAAAATGTTTAATGACTACTGGCTACTGGAACAAGGGCTGCGTTCACAACAGAAAGAAAATGATTTAAGTGATTACGTGACATATCGCTACCGGGATGGCGCGACAGTTTTTGTTTCTCCACAGGATACCCTACAGATTGCACATGGGCGAATGCGGTTGTATGACATTTCGCAACTCCCTGTACTCGATAATGACCAGATTGTCGGCATTATTGATGAGTGGGATTTGATGAATGCCATTCAGGCTGATTCTCATAATTTCTCTTTATCAGTCAGTCAGGCCATGACCAGTCAGGTTAAGACTCTCCATAAAAATGCACCACTGGAGCAACTGGTTGCAACCTTTGATGCGGGTCATGTGGCGCTGATTGTTGATGACAATAAACACTTTATTGGCCTTGTTACCCGTACTGATGTGCTGAACGCATGGCGTCAACAACTCAATTAACCTATTTCAGGAATAACTTAATGACTAAATTTGATACTAAAAGCGTTCACGCCGGCTATGTCCCTGACCATACAGGGGCTGTAATGCCTGCAATCTATGCCACATCCACTTATGCGCAACCTGCACCGGGTCAGCATACGGGATACGAATATTCCCGTAGTGGCAACCCCACGCGTGATGCTCTGGAGCGGGCGATTGCTGAACTGGAAAATGGCAGCCGGGGTTATGCATTTGGCTCGGGTTTAGCAGCCAGTTCGACGATTCTGGAATTACTGGATAAAGACAGCCACATCGTTGCTGTGGATGATCTGTATGGCGGTACTTACCGATTACTGGAAAAAGTGCGTCGCCGGACTGCCGGATTGCGTGTCACCTATGTCGAAGCGGGAGATACTGCGGCACTGGAAGCGGCTATCCAGCCTGATACAAAAATGATTTGGGTGGAAACGCCAACCAATCCATTGCTTAAACTGGCAGATTTGGCCGCCATTGCTCAGATAGCACAACACCATAAGATTATCAGTGTTGCGGATAATACGTTTGCTTCTCCTTATATCCAGCGCCCACTGGATTTAGGGTTTGATATTGTTGTTCACTCTGCAACTAAATACCTGAATGGTCATTCCGATGTTGTTGCCGGCCTTGCGGTAGTGGGAAACAATGCTGAATTGGCCGAGCAGCTTGCTTTCCTGCAAAATTCAATTGGCGGGATCCTTGACCCTTTCAGTAGTTTCCTTGTCTTGCGTGGTATACGGACACTATCACTGCGTATGGAAAGACATATCAGCAATGCAGAAAAAATTGCCCACTGGCTGGAACAGCAGCCACAAATAGAAAAAGTCTTTTATCCCGGTCTTGATTCCCATCCTCAGCATGAGCTGGCGAAGCGTCAGATGAAAGGGGCCGGTGGCATGATTTCTATTGTGCTGAAAGGGGATGATGATGCGACTCATCGGATGATAAAAGCACTGAAACTATTCACACTGGCAGAAAGTCTGGGTGGCGTGGAAAGTCTGGTTGGTCAGCCATTTACCATGACTCATGCATCTATTCCATTGGAAAAACGTTTAGCGGCAGGCATTACACCGCAATTGATCCGTCTTTCAGTGGGTGTTGAGAATGTGGATGATTTGATTGCCGATTTATCGCAGGCTCTTAGCGCAGCAAATCTGTAAATCTGAAATAAAATGCCAGCCCGGTTTTCGGGTTGGCATTTTTTGTGTTTTTTATTTCTATACAGATTCAGCTTTGCCAGCCATTTCTATAGCATGGCCTACTCGTAGTACTGTTGCATCATCCATTGCCCGGCCAATCAATTGGATACCGATAGGCAGGTCTTGTTTATCCTTCGCTACAGGCAGTGTTAAGGCCGGTAGCCCCGTGATATTGGCCGGAATGCATAGACGAAGATAGGCATTTGTGACGTTTTCCTCAGAATTGTCAGACCAGATAAACGATTCCTGCCCGACGAACGCTGCTGTCTCAGGGACTGTGGGCGTGAGTAAGATATCGATATCATTAAATAACGCATTCCATTGCTGGCATATCATCCGTCTGGCTCGTTGGGCTTTCAGATAATCTCCGGCAGGTAATAACTGTCCTGTTTCAAAGAAAGTCCTCACATCATCCCCATACAGTGATGCAGACTTACGTAAAGTACGGGAATGTATTGAAGCCGCTTCAGCCGCTGTGATGCCCCATTGGGTTGGCATTAGGTAATCAGCCAGAGGTATGTTGACTATCCTGATTTCGGCTCCCTGCTGTTTAAGGCATTCTGCGGTCTGTTTTACTGCCGCTATCACTGATTCAGCAACCTGATCAAAATAATAGTTTTGTGGGATGCCAATCCGTAAGCCTTTAATTTCCTGTTTAGAGAAATCCGTATAATTTGTATTCAGTGCCTGACGGCTTGTCGGGTCACGTTCATCAAAGCCCGTTAATGCCTGTAATATTAATCCGGCATCTTCAACTGTTCGGGTCATTGGCCCGGCATGATCCAGTGACCATGCCAGTGGCGTAACACCATAACAGGAAACTAATCCATAAGTCGGTTTAAAGCCGACAATTCCGCACAGTGCTGCTGGTATTCTGATAGAACCGCCGGTATCTGTTCCCATTGCTGCCAATACCCCACCGTAGGCTACCGCAGCAGCAGAGCCACCACTGGAGCCGCCAACGATACGACGAGTATCAAGAGGATTACGTGTTTGTGGAGTAATGACACCAAATGCGAATTCGTGAGTATGAGTTTTCCCCAGTAAGATGGCTCCCGCACGATGCAAAGCATCAGTTACCGCACTGTTGGACTGGGCGATATGTTCTGCCCGCACTTTAGAGCTGGCTGTAGTCGGCTTACCGGCGACATCGAACAGATCTTTTAATGCCAGAGGAACCCCATGTAACGGCCCGCGATATTTTCCCTGACTGATTTCACGTTCTGCTTGTTTGGCCTGTTCCCGTGCTTCTTCCGCCCAGACAGAGACAAAAGCATTAATTTCTGGCTCTGCTATTTCTATATTGGCAAGGGCGGCATCAACCAGTTCTACCGGAGATAATGTCTGTGCAGCAATCGCTTGACTGGCTTGAGAAATAGTCAGGTTTTTCAGGTCGATCATATTTTTCTTTCCTCTCCGGCATTGAAAGTCGGTGCCGGAAGATCAGCATCATCCATCGGCAGTTCATCTAATCGGGCGATTGCCGTACGGATATGATGCAGTGCTCCTGCAATATATTGCGAGCGTTCTGCATCCAGTATCAGGCCGACACTGGCTGCCAGTTTTTGTGTTTCTTCCGCAGATAAAGGATCAGGTACTGTTACATTCATATTATTTCCTTAACGGTATTGAGATATTTTTATTCAATATTGTCAGTAGAATAGCCAGTAAAACCAGAGCTATGATTACTGCTCCGTAGACATTGACCGCAACCAGCAAACCTGACTGATGTGCAAGATAACCGATAGCAACTGTAGGAACACTGTTGGCAAGGTAACTTTCAATATAAAAAGCGCCCATCAGACCGCCTCTTTCATGAGGTTCAGCCAGTGGTAATACGGTTCGTATCGCACCAAGAAAGGTTGCGCCAAATCCGAACCCAGTGATAACTGAGCCTGTCAGCAATAGCATGACATATTCCCGATTTGCAGCCAGTAGGATCAGTAATAACCCTGTTGCTAAAGCGAGTTCACCTGATAACAGGGTCATAAAAGAGGTCAGTTTACGTGCGGCGATGATTGCAACCGCACCACTGAGCGTTAATGCTGCGACTGAAAGACCTCCCATCCACGGTGATGTTGTATGAGTTGTTGTAACAATCAGTGATGGCATGAGGGATAAGTAGAATCCACCGATCATCCACACAGCAAAATTGGCCGGGGTGATTGCCCGTAACGCACTGCGGGCCTGTACGGGCACCATAATGCGAGGGCGCAGGCTTTCCCATGCTCCCGAACGACGTTGTACAGTTTCAGGAGCCAGTTGGGTAAGAATGAATACCACCAAAAACACAATCAGTAATAAGATATATATGGTGTGGAGTGGGCCGGAAGCAAATACAAGCAATGTGGTACTGCCTAATGCTCCGGCAGCCATACCGAGCATCGGTGCAATACTGTTAATCAGCGCTCCGCGTTCTCTGTTCATATCCAACAGAGCAGCTCCTACAGAAGCCGTCGCCAAGCCGGTTGCCAACCCTTGTATAATGCGTGCACCTACCAGCCATGCGGGATCCGAGGCCAGTAAAAAAGTACTCATTGATATGATTTGTAACAATAAGGCTAAACTGATCACCGGTCGTCGCCCTATATGATCTGATAAACGCCCTGCTATCAATAAAGCCAGCAACAGGGCTAGTGCATAGGCGGCAAAGATTACCGTCAGTAACGTTGAGCTGAATCCCCATTCATGCTGGTAAATACGATAAAGTGGCGTAGGTGCACTGGATGCCGCTAAGAACGCCATTAGTGTGATGGCATGAAGTACAGTCGCGGCCTGGTAAGACATCCGATTTTTATGAGATTGTGGGCAGTAATCAGGTGTGTTATTTGACATAACAACTCCATAAAAGCAAAATGTTAGCTTTAATGATGCTACAAGAATTACCTTACTAACGCAATTTTTTTGCTTTAGTGCGTTTATGTGAATAGTGAAAGAAGTAGGAGCAGAGAAAGAAATGACTCACAGAGCAGCACCGCGTCCCGGTGGTCGTAGTGCCCGCGTGCAGGCGGCTGTCCATCAGGCTGTGCGGGAATTACAACAAGAACTTTCCCGTACTGAACTGACTGTGCCCGCGATTGCTGCCCGTGCAGGTGTAACACCATCAACTATTTATCGCCGCTGGGGTGATTTGTCACAATTACTGGCAGATGTTGCGGTTGAAGAGCTACGGCCGGATCACTCTCCTGCTGAAACAGGTTCATTTCGCACAGATCTTCTGACATGGCTTGAGCAATACTTTGAAGAGATGTCATCTGAACCCGGTCGGGCAATGTTAAGAGATGTACTGGGTACGCCGGGCCATGAATATGCAGGTAAGTGTGATGGATGTATACGCCAGCAAATAGAGGCAATCTGTCAGCGGGCACTGGAAAAAGGCGAAAAGCCAATTTCTGTTGATTTGATTATTTCGGGTGTTGTTGCACCGTTAATGTATCGCATCCTGTTTGCAAATGATCCCCCTACAAGTGAACAGATACACACATTTTTCGAACAGTTGGAAGCAAGGTAAAGCGAGTTATATTATTCTTAACGTTCCGTGAACAAAGGAGAATGGTTATGGCTGTTTTAGATATACTCACAATTCCTGATGAAAGACTGAAACAGAAATGTGTTGATGTCGCCCATGTTGAAGATATCCAAACGTTGGTTGATGATATGCTGGAAACAATGTATGACACGGATAATGGCATTGGGCTGGCCGCACCTCAGGTAGGAAGAAGAGAATCTGTATTAGTTATTGATATTTCACCAGATCGGAATCAGCCTCTGGTTTTAATCAATCCTAAAATCGTTGAAAAAGAACGGAAGGTTGTGAATCAGGAAGGCTGCTTATCAATTCCCGGTTATTATGCTGATGTGGAACGATTTGAAAAAGTGAAAGTAGAAGCGCTGGATCGAAACGGTCAGGCTATCACTGTGGAAAGTGACGATTTTCTTTCTATCGTGATGCAGCATGAAATTGACCATTTGCACGGTATTATTTTCATCGATTATTTATCGCCATTAAAAAGACAAATGGCACTAAAAAAAGTGAAAAAATATTTGAGCAGCAGAGTAAGTTAGCGGGTAAGGGTAAGTATATAGGTTAATATTTTCCAGTCACTATCGCTATGGTGACTGGAATAAGCGGGGATCAGAAATTAGTGAAGTTTAAGTGGCAACACTAATCAGAACCTATGAAAAAGTGACGGGCTAATAATGGCGCGGTAAGGCTTTTCTTTAAATAAAAACCACGGGGAAGTGTCATAATCGGCTGTCCATATTCACCGATAGCTTCCGTTAATGCCCGGCTGTTCGCCGCTTTTGGGCGCAATTGCAAGACTTCACCATGACGGGCTGTAATACTCTCAACTTTGCCTAACACGATAAGATCCATCAATTCTTCCCAATCACATCTCAATAACTCTTCTTCAACCGGATTTGGGCTCCAGAGGAGCGGAGAACCAACACGACGTTCAGCAAGCGGGATCTCTCTTTCCCCTTCAACCGGCACCCATAAAACACGGGACAGCTTACGCCTGACATGGCAGTTTTCCCATGTGATGCCGCTGTTGCCAGTTAAAGGAGCAACGCAGACAAAAGTGGTTTCCAGCGGCGTGCCTTTTCTGTCTACCGGGATTGTTTTCAGTTCGACACCAATATGCTCAAAATCTTGTTCTGGCTTACTTCCCGCACTTGCGCCCAGATAATATTCAAGCAACATGCCCACCCAGCCTTTGTCCCGTTTCAGATTAGGCGGTATGGGAATGCGGGCTTGTGTAGCCAGTTCTCCTAACGTTAAGCCTGCCAGAGACTGGGCTCGCTTGAAGAGTTGTTGTTCGTTTTCTGGTGGTGCTGGTGGTGTGAATTGCATGATTATAAGATATATTTAGCCTTGTCTAAAAAATGAACACAATGGTTGTATGATTTCATTATGAGTTTATCAGTATGCGGATTAACCAGATAATGACATGATATACAAGATATTTTAATTCTTGTTCTTCGTATTAAAAATAAACTCATTATGATTGTTCACCTATTCACCGTGATAATAAACAGGATCTTACACCATGTTATCCACAGAACTATGGGATAAGTGATGAAAATTGCGATCACTGGTTTGATTTACAGCCTTATCTAAGGTGGTTTTCTACAAAAACCGTGTGTTTTTGTTTAACTAAAAGGCATATCCTGTGGATAAATTCATCATTGGTTGATATTTGTGCAGTGTAAGAAAAATAGAAAACTGTGATATTCCGCACAGGTTGAGGTAATGCACGTTATAAACATTAACATAATGAAAAATAATAGGTATTTATTTAATCTTATCAGACGATTGAAAGGGGTAAAGAAAATTATACCTGCCTTACCCCTGACTTTTTCACATACATATCCACAGAAAAAGTGAATAAAATTATCATTGCCAGACTATAATTGTTTATAACTTTCGCTTTTTCTGTGAATTATCCTTCCGGAGGTGTAAACCATGCAGATTTAAAGTCAAACCATCCAAAAGTATTCATTTTCACCCCTCTCATACTTCTTTGCCCCTGTAATTCAAGCCAATGATGGAATAGTGGATGTAACCTATGTTCATCAACGATTTTTTCACACCACTCTTCAACATTCAGCTTATCCTGTCGCCATAAAGAAACCTCGCTGTTTAAATCGCTGCTAAGACATTTTTTCAGCAAGGGTATTTCGTAAAGAGTTGCAAACAGTGAAAACTCCAGCGGCTTATAAAAATTGGCCGTGGCTAACCAGACATCGCTTTCGGCATCGCCATTGAACCATGTTTCGTAATCCACAATATTGATAGTCAGCTCAACACCATACTTTGCCAGAATAACTTGCAGGATTTTACTGATAGTATGGTATTCATGATGTTGTTGATAAAAAGTGACAGTCAGGCTGGTAATATCTTCCGGTTTCTGGCGTTGTGGGAGGAGCTTGCTGTGATGCCAGCGTAGCAATAACCCATAAGCCGGTGACCAGTGGCGCTGATAGAAAGGATCACAGTTCGCTAATAAATTAATCGGGGTGAGTAAACTACACAGCCAATCACGCACTTCTTGCCTGGCACATTTCGCCGAGCGTTGATCACTTAACAGGAAATAACAGCCTTCTTCCATTCGGCTATCCAATGAATTGTTATTGTTGCCATCGTTTCCCAGATGCAGAGTTGTACAAACCAGTTTTTCCGTCAATTCAGGATGAATTGAGATATTCACTTCATCAAGTAGCGCCCTGAAACCAAAATAGTGATCAAATGCTTTAATTTTTAATTTATGGCTATTATTGGTAACGACCTGATAAGGGCCGGTTCCGACTGGGCGTTGAGCAAAGTTGGGCAGGTTTTTCCATTCTTGTGGCAGGATCATGGCATGAGGGCTGCCCATCAGAAAGTCAAACCGAGTGTCAGGCTGATGAAGAAAGATATCTACCGTATAGGGAATAGTGGAGGTGATTTTTTTAATGTGGGAAAAAAGCGGAAAGCTTTTTAAATGCTCCAGTGAGCTGATGATATCTTTTGCCTGTAATTCTCTGCCGTGGTGGAAATAGATGGCTGGCCGCAGATAAAAACGCCAATGATGTTCTGTCATTTGCTGCCAGTGATGAGCCAGATCACCTTCCACTTCCTCTTTTTCCTCATTTATACGGGTTAACCCATTGAAAATTTGCCGTATCAGGTGAATTTCTGAACGCCTGAGGGCTGTGCCGGGTAATAAATTTGGAAATGGACGATAGTAAATGATGCGTAATGTGCTTTTCCCTTGCCTGAAATTGCGCTCCAGTTGCGATAGTACCATTTGGCGCACGGTATTTTTGTCACCGACTAAATGAACCAGTTCCTCAATGTCTTCCTGTTCGAACAGCTTTTCTGCCCGCTGTTGCTGGAGTTCTAGTCCACTGCGCAGAAAGTGGAGCCGGGAACGTTTTCCTCTGCCGGCTTCAGCGTGCCAGCGTAACCAGCCAGCTTGCTGCATATTATTTAATAGGGAACGGACATGGCGACGTGAACAGTGCAGGATATCAGCGAGTATCTGGAGTGTGGTTTCAGAATTTTCGCCCTGATAATGCTGCCATAACTGAATGAACTGTTGTTGCAGGCGAGGGTTCGGCATAAAAGAGGAACTCCACTGATTTTTCCATCAATTTTTATTTCCTTATATTAAGCCGATAATAAGTCAGATTTAAAGTCATTTATAAGTGGAAAGTTATCACTTATTGACTCCCGATTTTTTGAGTAATGGTATATTTACCAGCCAGTAAGGCGACTTACTGGCCTATTTTCTTTTATACTGGATTAATTTTTACCGATGATATTTTGAGCAATAATATCACCCATTTCATCAGTGCTGATAGCCTCTCCGTTACCCGCTAAATCAGCGGTTCTATAACCCTGTTCCAGTGCAGCATTGACTGCTGTTTCAATGGCATCAGCAATATCATCACGTTTAATGCTGTAACGAAGCAAGAGAGCGGTGGATAGGATCTGGGCGATTGGATTAGCAATATTTTTTCCTGCGATATCCGGAGCAGAACCCCCGGCAGGTTCATATAAACCAAATCCTTTCTCATTCAGGCTGGCAGAAGGCAGCATACCCATTGAACCGGTTATCATGGCACATTCATCAGACAGAATATCACCAAAGATATTGGAGCAAAGCAGTACATCAAACTGGGAAGGTGCTTTGATGAGCTGCATCGTGGCATTGTCGATATACATGTGATTGATTTCAACGTCAGGATATTCTTTCGCAATTTCACTGACAATTTCACGCCACAGAACAGAACTTTGCAAAACATTGGCTTTATCAATCGAAGTCACTTTATGCCGACGTTTGCGGGCCGATTCGAAAGCAATACGGGCAATTCTTTCTATTTCAAACCGATGGTAGACTTCCGTGTCGAAAGCGCGTTCGTACCTTCCTTCACCTTCCCGTCCTTTGGGCTGACCGAAATAGATCCCGCCTGTCAGTTCACGGACACATAAAATATCGAAACCTTTTTCCGCAATATCATGACGCAGCGGACAAAAAGACGCCAGGCTGGTATATAAGTGTGCCGGACGTAGATTACTGAATAGCTTGAAATGCTTGCGCAGTGGCAACAATGCTCCGCGTTCTGGCTGGCTGGCCGGGGGTAAATGCTCCCATTTAGGGCCACCGACAGAGCCAAACAGAATTGCATCTGCTTTTTCACAACCAGCCACAGTGGCTTCAGGTAAAGGACAACCATGCCTATCAATGGCAATCCCTCCAACATCATATTCACTGGTTGTGATGCGAATAGAAAAACGACGACGAATAGCATCCAGTACTTTATAGGCTTGCTTCATGACTTCCGGGCCAATACCGTCACCGGGCAACACCGCAATATGATAATGAGCCGGATTATCGTGAACAGGTTCCTGTTGTTTTGCTATAGAGTGGGTAGACATTGTTATTTAGTTTCCTTTGTTGTACTTTTGGAAATATTGTCTTGTATGCGTTGTTTTTCTTTTTTGACCTGTTCTGCCTGCCAGATATTGTTCAGCGCGTGGATCATTGCTTTAGCAGAAGACTCAATCACATCTGTCTCTAACCCCACGCCATGAAAACGGCGACCAAAGCACTCTACGATAATATTGACCTGACCAAGTGCGTTCTTCCCATGTCCTTTGCCGGATAATTGATAGGAAAGTAATTTTATCGGATAGCCCGTAATCCTGTTCATAGCATGATAGATAGCATCGACAGTCCCGTTTCCGGTTGCTGCTTCAGATTTAATTTCTTCACCGCAGGCCAGACGCACTGTTGCTGTTGATACTATGCTGGTTCCGGACTGAATACTGAAATAATCCAGACGATAGTGCTCGTCTTCCTGCTGTTGCTGATTAATGAACACCAGCGCTTCCAGATCGTAATCGAAGACCTGACCTTTTTTATCAGCCAGTTTCAGGAAGGCTTCATACAGGGCATCCAGATCATAATCTTTCTCCTGATAGCCCATTTCAGTCATGCGATGTTTTACGGCAGAGCGGCCAGAGCGGGAAGTCAGATTCAGTTGGGTATCTTTCAGGCCGATGGAATCCGGTGTCATGATTTCGTAGGTTTCACGGTTTTTCAGAACACCATCCTGATGAATGCCGGATGAATGGGCGAAAGCATTGCTGCCCACAACCGCTTTATGGGCCGGAATTGGAGTATTACAAATTTGACTGACTAACTGGCTGGTACGATAAATTTCTTTATGGTTAATATTGGTATGAACCCCCAACATTTGCTGGCGGGTTTTTATCGCCATAATCACTTCTTCCAGTGAACAGTTTCCGGCTCGTTCACCCAGACCGTTAATGGTTCCTTCAACTTGTCTGGCACCCGCCTGAACGGCAGTAATGGAGTTAGCGACTGACATCCCCAAATCGTCATGGCAATGGACAGAAATAATTGCCTTATCAATATTAGGTACGCGATTAAATAAGGTTTTAATAATACCGCCAAATTGGTAGGGAGTTGTATAACCGACGGTATCAGGAATATTGATGGTCGTTGCGCCTGCTTTTATGGCCTGCTCGACGATGCGGCACAAGTTATCGATATCTGAGCGTCCTGCATCTTCACAGGAGAATTCCACATCATCGGTATACCTGCGCGCGCGTTTAATAGAGCGAACCGCCATTTCGACGATATCATCAAACCCTTTTTTTAATTTATGTTCAACATGCAGGTTGGAAGTAGCCAATACCATATGCAGGCGGAAAGCTTCTGCAACACTCAGAGCTTCTGCCGAAACATCGATATCATTATCAACACAACGGGACAGGGCACAGATACGGCTGTTTTTGATCTCGCGGGCGATAGTCCGGACTGATTCAAAATCGCCGGGGGAAGAAACGGGGAAACCCGCTTCAATAATATCAACGCCCAGCCTTTCCAGTGCATAAGCGATTTGCAGTTTTTCTTTGACACTCAGACTGGCCTGTAACGCCTGTTCACCATCTCGCAATGTGGTATCGAAAATAATAACTTGCTGGCTCATAGTTGTGCTCCTGTCAATGGGTTGTCATGTTTTAGTTTTTTTAGGGCGCCGAGCAGGTATAAAAAAACCCGCGTTAGCGCGGGTTTTTATCTCTGGTAAAGATTAACTCTGAATTCAATCTACCAGCATACCGCGCACATTAAAGGCGTTTAGTAGTAGGCTTAGTAGACGAATATTGTGAATCATGTAAGTCAACCTTTGAAAATCTGTTAATTGAGTATTACCGTTTCGATATAATTATTGATACGTCATCTGAAAAACATTGTCAAGCAGTACAAATTTAGGCCGGGAATGAATAATGTGCATTAATAGGTTTTTTTTTGACCTTTTCATAGCCGGAGTGACTATTTTTTACATTTTTAACGATGTTTTTATCTATTTTTCACATCTATATATGAAGTAAAATCCGGCCCTAATGGATAATAAATATAATGCTTATAATGTTATAAAGATGTTTATTAACGGGACAGGGATAGAATGAATACTCACTATGGTGTTCTTGGATTACTAATCAATAACTATATTAATTATAAATATATTAACGAAAAGCATTTATTCATCATATGAATAAACTGTGCTTCTGTGCGCTGGAAAATAACCAGCCATAGTTAACATAACAATTTAATCCGATTGAAAAGTTTATATAAATAAATTTATAAGGATTATTCTAATTCAGAATTATGGGTTAATAATTTATTTTTGATTATTTTTAAT
>NZ_CAWQJR010000165.1:0-36192 GCF_963894935.1 Xenorhabdus sp. PB61.4 | reverse complement strand
ACTGCTTTCCCACACGTTGGGTATTTTTGCTAATTTTAAACAAGGTAAAAGTCAACGCGACTGGCTTCAACAATCCAACGTTATAGGATGTTAAAGTCGAGCATCGCGTTAATATATTAATTTTTATATGCGATATGCGCTCTATACAACGATTAGCTCGTTATTTTTTCATTCTCAATTTGATTTAAAAGCTCTCTAAAATAGACAACTAATGGACGTAAATTTGCTTTGTGCCATACAGCCCAAAGCTGGGTGGTAATATTCATCCAGGGCACCTCGCGTAAAATAGCCCCTTTAGGCAAGTTATAGCGCAAACTATTTTGTATCAATGTCACGCCAAGGCCTGCGGCAACAAGGCCTAACGCTGTTAACGGTTCTTCTGCTTCTAAACGAATATCTGGCCGAAACCCTGCTTTCACACAGGAGGCAACAAAATCATCCCGTGAGTGCGAATTATCATTGTTGTGTAAGACTGAGATCCATTGTTGTGCCGTTAAATCATCAGGGATAATGTGCTCTTTTGTTGCTAAAGGGTGATGATGAGGAACCGCCACTAACATGCGGTCATTCAATACTTGTCGATATTCTAATTCACTCCCTTTTCCTTCTGGTGGAGTATCAACCATCGCAAAATCAAGGCTCCGTTGGCGCAGTCCTTCTAACTGGCGTTCTGGCGTTTGGTTATACAACGCAATATGGACATCTGGGTGTGAATCCCTTAACACACTTAATGAACTTGGCAGTATGCCTGAGTGCATTGCATTTTCAATGTAGCCGACACACAGTCCACCATCTTCTCCTCGACCTAAACGACGGCCTAATGATTCCAAGCGATTGGCGTGAGTAAGGAGTGAGCGCGCTTCAGTCAAGAACGTTTGCCCATCAGACGTTAAGCGAATTCGTTGCTGGCTTCGTTCGAACAACATTAATCCGAGTCTGTCTTCTAATTGAGAAATTTGCCGGCTTAATGGGGATTGTGAAATATGTAGGCGCTTTGCTGCACGCCCGACATGTTCCTCTTCTGCTACAACAACGAAGTAGCTGAGTTGGCGCAGGTCAATCATAGTTATTGCCTTTAATGTCTTAACTTAGACTAATTATGTCCTTTCATGTCATAAAAAATCAACCTACTATCATGCTCCATGACAGGATGGTTCACTCTCCTGAATCATCATTTTGCTGATAACAAGCTAATTTATTAAGGAATTACAATATGAGTATTAAAAAATTACTTCCTAGCCAAATTGGTTTTGGCGGAGCGCCATTAGGTAACATGTTTAGAGCAATTCCGGATGACGAAGCGATTGCAATCGTACAGGAAGTATGGAATTTAGGGGTTCGTTATTTTGATACTGCGCCGCTGTACGGTTCTGGTTTATCTGAAATCCGTATGGGTGAAGTCCTGTCTCAATATTCACGTGATGATTATGTGTTGAGTACCAAAGTGGGTCGCATCATGTTAGATGAGATGGAAGATCCTGCAAATCGTGATTTCGGGGAAAAAGGCGGTCTTTTTGAACACGGTTTGAAAAACAAAATTCTTAATGACTACTCTGAAGATGCGACACTGCGCTCTATTGAAGATAGTCTGAAACGTTTGAAAACAGACCGTATTGATATCGTGTGGATCCACGATCTTTCACAAGATTTTTACGGAGATAGTTGGTTAGAGCATTTTAACACCGCACGCACTGGTGCATTCCGTGCCTTAACCCGCCTGCGTGAAGAAGGCGTGATCAAAGCTTGGGGGCTAGGTGTTAACAGCGTTGAACCTTGTGAATTAACACTGGGCTTAGATGAGCCGAAACCAGATGCATTCTTATTGGCAGGCCGTTATAGCTTATTAGATCACAGCCGTGCACTACAACGACTGATGCCAGAAGCGTTAGAGCATAATGTTGATATCGTTGTTGGCGGCCCATACAGCTCAGGCGTATTGGTAGGGGGCGAACATTTTGAATATCAAAAATCTTCCCCGGCTATTCATCAACAAGTCGCGAAGATTTATCAAATTGCTAAGCAATTTAATGTTGATGTTAAAGCAGCTGCATTACAGTTTTCACTAGCTAACCCAGCAGTAGCAGCGGTTATCCCTGGTTCAAGTCGTCCAGGTCGTATGGCTGAAGATTTAGCAGCATTAACCGCTAAAGTCCCGACTGATTTCTGGTTAGAAATGCAGCGCCAAGGCTTGGTTGCTGTTAACGCACCATTGCCAATTCGTTAATCGCTCAATGAGTTGTTGATGCCAGAGAGGGATAAATTTTTGGCAAAAGTCATCGACGGAGCAATAAAGTTCTTCTAAATTATACAGGCCTGAGGATCTCCACGATTTTGTTTTCTTTAGCAAGAACTTTAATCGTGCCTCAGGCACTTTAGTTCACTTCTCTTAAGCAAAGCTCGGGTTAACTACAGCGTAAAAACACCAATCAGAGCCACAACAGTCAGAATTGCGGCAGCGCCATAAAACACCCATTTACCGGCGGGAACGTGAATTTTCAGATCATGCATAGCATGATGTATGCGGTGTAAGCCGCACCAGAGTGGCAGGCTTATCATCAGCAACAAAAAAACACGTCCAATAAAGCTCTGGCAGAAAGTCAGAATACGTTCGTAAGAGAGCGCCTCCGGTGCTAATCCTAATGGCAGTAAAATGCCTAATAGCAGGATAATGACCGGCCCGACAATAGCACTCCACATACCGCCAGCGCCAAATAACCCCCAGAAAATCGGTTCATCGGAACGTTTTGGTACTTGATTCATCAGATCCTCCTTGGGGTCAGAGTAGCGCTATGCCAAGGATCACGGCAGTCGCAATAATAGTGAAAGTCCACAATAATTTGATAATGGGCCCCGGGGCCATTTTTTCATTTTTGACAATGATATTGAGTGCCTTGGGTGCCAGTTCAAACCAGGTTTTGGTATGTAATAATGCTGCCAGCAAGGTGATGATATTGATCAGCAATACCAGTGGGTTTTGCAGAAAAGAGACAAAACCACCCCAGCTTTCAGGGCCGGCTTTCAGGGCAAACAGACCATAAAGCACCAAAATACTGAACCAGACAGTAGGAACAGAAGTTCCTTCACGCAGCATATAGAAACGATAAAAACCTAATTTTTGCCACCAGTTGGGCTCCATGCCACGGGTATAAGGCTTACGTTTTGTTGTCATGACTTTCACCTCCCTTATTGTGGTTTCAGCATGGAGATAATGAAATCTTTTGCACTTTCTGCCTTGCTTTGCTGAATTGCGCCTGCCGGATCGACATGTTTCGGGCAAACTTCAGAACAATAACCGACAAAAGTACAGGACCAGACACCATTATCGCTGTTGATTTGTGGCATACGCTCTTTCTTACCATGATCACGGTTATCAAGGTTATAGCGATGTGCCAGCGTGACGGCAGCAGGGCCGATAAACTCAGGATTCAGGCCGAACTGAGGGCAGGCTGCGTAGCATAGGCCACAGTTGATACAGCCGGAGAACTGATGATACTTCGCCATCTGTGCCGGAGTTTGCACATTCGGGCCATCGGAGGGTTTACGGTCATTGCCGATAATGTAGGGCTTGATGGCTTCGAGACTTTCGATAAAGTGAGTCATATCCACAACCAAATCCCGCTCTATCGGGAAATTCCCTAAGGCTTCCACTTTCAGCCCGTGCTGATAGTCGCGCAGAAAAGTCTTACAGGCCAGTTTGGGGACGCGGTTGACCATCATGCCGCAGGAGCCGCAGATTGCCATGCGGCAGGACCAGCGATAAGACAGGTCAGGAGCCAGATTATCCTTAATATAGCCTAACGCATCCAACAGCGAAGTCTGGTCATCATAAGGGACATCGTATGTTGTGAAATAAGGCGCATCATCGGTTTCCGGGTTATAGCGCATGACTTCCATTTTCAGGTTTTTCATCTCAGTCATTCGCCTGCTCCTTCTGTTTTTTCTCTTGTGCCGCGGCTTCACCACCATAAACCCGTTTTGCTGGCTGGGATTTAGTGATCTTCACATCACTGTATTCCAGATGTGGCGCGCCTTCCGGGTTGTAGAAAGCCAGTGTATGTTTCAGGAAGTTCTCATCATCACGTTCGGTACAGCCTTCATCAAGACGCTGGTGGGCACCGCGGGATTCTTTGCGGTTCATCGCGGAGTGAGCCATACATTCCGCCACATCCAGTCCGAATCCCAGTTCTATGGTATAGAGAAGGTCAGTATTGAATACACTGGAGCGATCACTGATTTGGATATGCCTGAAGCGCTCTTTCAGCTCTGCGATCTTATCAATCGTTTTTTGCATCAATTCAGGGGTGCGATAAATACCACAACCTTCTTCCATTGCCGTGCCCAGCTCATCCCGAATTTTGGCCCAACTTTCTCCGCCCTGCTGATTCAGCAGCTTATTGAGTTTAGCCTCAATATCGTGAACCTGTGCAGCCAGTGCATTTTCATTGGCGGGAGGAGCTTCCTGAGCACACTTGGCCGCTTCCTCACCCGCCAGACGACCAAAGACGACAAGTTCTGCCAGTGAGTTAGAGCCAAGACGGTTTGCGCCATGCAGGCCGACAGAAGAACATTCACCAATAGCAAACAGCCCTTTGATACGGGTCTCACATTGTTGATTGGTTTCGATTCCGCCCATAGTGTAATGCGCTGTCGGACGAACAGGGATAGGCTCCTTGACCGGATCAACGCCAACGTAGGCTTTCGCCAGTTCACAGATGAATGGTAGACGCTCCAGTAATTTCTTCTCACCCAGATGACGCAGATCCAGATGTACAACGTCACCGCGCGGCGTTGCAATAGTTCGTCCTGCCCGCCATTCATGCCAGAATGCCTGCGAAACTTTATCGCGTGGTCCCAGTTCCATATATTTATTTTCAGGATGGCCGAGTGGTGTTTCAGGCCCTAAGCCATAATCCTGTAGATAGCGATAGCCATCTTTATTCACCAGAATCCCGCCTTCACCCCGACAACCTTCAGTCATCAGAATGCCGGAACCCGGCAGGCCGGTTGGGTGATATTGCACAAATTCCATATCGCGCAGTGGAACACCATGCCGGAAAGCCATACCCATGCCATCACCGGTGACAATGCCGCCATTCGTGTTGTAACGATAAACACGGCCTGCACCGCCGGTAGCCATAATGACCGCATTTGCGCGAATCTGAACTTTACTGCCTTCCATCATATTCAGGGCAACCAGGCCACGGGCACGGCCTTCATCAACCAGAATATCGAGGACAAAATGCTCATCGAAACGCTGAATTTGCGGATACTTGAGTGAGGTCTGGAACAATGTATGCAGCATATGGAAGCCGGTCTTATCCGCGGCAAACCACGTGCGCTCAATTTTCATGCCACCGAAACGACGCACATTCACGGAGCCATCTTCTTTGCGGCTCCACGGGCAACCCCATTGCTCAAGCTGGGTCATTTCAGTCGGACAGTGTTTGACAAAATATTCAACCACATCCTGCTCACACAACCAGTCTCCGCCGGATACTGTGTCATTGAAATGAAAGTCATAGGAATCATGAGACTGAGTGACTGCGGCTGATCCACCTTCTGCGGCGACGGTGTGGCTACGCATAGGGTACACTTTCGAAATCAGGGCAATCTTGAGTTGGGGATTGGCTTCAGCCGCAGCAATGGCGGCCCGTAGACCTGCGCCACCGGCTCCGATAATTGCTAGATCAGCATTGAAGGTTTGCACTGTGCTTCTCCATTGTTTCAAGTGAAATGAATAAACTTCAGCCAGAAAGCCTAATGCGTTATCACTCGTCATTTGTGACCTTGCTACTTTGCAGAGGTATTTTTTCTTGTCAGACTGAGTGTTGTAAGTAAATTTTTTGTACCTTAACGAGTTAGGAGCACTGTCTGTTATTTTTTATCTGATATGATTATAACGGATGGTGGCTGAAGTAAACTTGATATGAACGCTGATTTGGCAGAATTGTTATCAATAAAAATTGATCTAAAACAAGTTTTCCATTCATCCGGACATTTTTTATTAATGTGTTGTTAAGTTAATCGATATTATTTGTCTTATCTTGAGGCTTAAATTCATTAAATTAACGCGATATCGGTGTCTCTTATCAATAAATAAGGAAGTTTGAATTTTTATTTAATGTAAGTTCTTTATTTTTTAATGTTTACTTGAAGGTCATTTCTATTCTTTTGGTAATTTATACACTTTGTTTATTTATAATGAAGGTATGGGGTTGTAAAAAAAACATAATTAATTGTTTTTTATGTTATTGATTGGTGGTTTATATATTTTGTTATTTTATATTTTAGTTAAATGATGTATGTTTTCTGGCGGATGTATTGTATTTCGTTCCTGATTTTAAGTTGTAATATATAGCGATATATTTTTGTGACAAACCAATTTTATAATTAGGAGCCTATCATGGCGCTTAGAAAAATAACCATCGCATTACAAGCGGATAACAATCTTTATTTAAGTAGAGTTGATAGCAATGGAATTCAATATATTGAAGCTGTAAAATCATCTATAGATGAATATTGTCGGTTTACCGTTGTTTATCTTGATCCAAATAACCTTAATAAAATTGCTCTTATCGGAGATAATAAACTTTATCTTAGTAGAGTAACCCGTTCAAATGGTGATTTTATTGAATCTATTAAACCAACGGTAGACATTTATTCAATTTTTATGATTGAAGATGTGGGTTGTAATATGATTGCACTGAAAGCTGATACAGGTAAATATCTCAGCCGAGTAACAGTTGGCGGTGTTGATTACATTAAACCTGATAAAGTTAATTTAGATGTGTATTGTAAATTTCGCGTCGTGACATTAATTGAATAATTTACATTTCTGACTAAAACTAATCAGCAGGTAAATATAGTGGCCGCCAAAGCAGGCCACTTTTTTATATTTTTAATATTTTTTAAATTTATTTCTAAATAGCTTGTCAAAATGATAGGAGTATTCCTTACTCCGCGAGACACGCGGGGTAAGGAACACCGCATGCTGATACTCTCACTATTATGAAAAGGTATATAGGTTTAAGATTTATTTATAACAATGTTCATGAAAAGAGTTAATCTATCTTCGGTAAAATTTTATATAGATGGGTTATTTTTATAACTCGTTCAGAAATAAATGATAAATAGCAGACCATCGACAAGGGATTCAATGTAATAATTTGTCTGGCGAGCGTGATGCGGGTAAACTGCGCGTTTTGTTTTCTTTTGGAGCCACAGGAATATGAACGAAATCGCGGATTGGCAGCCAACAGCCCCTATCGCTAATTTATTGAAAAGGGCAGGAATTCTGGCAGAAATACGGCGCTTTTTCGCAGATCGTGGGGTGTTGGAGGTTGAGACACCCGCCATGAGTCAGGCGACTGTCACAGACGTTCATCTGGTTCCCTTTCAGACGAGGTTTGTCGGCCCCGGTGCAGCGGATGGTCTTCCCCTGTACTTGATGACCAGCCCCGAATACCACATGAAACGTCTACTTGCTGCGGGCAGTGGCTCCATTTATCAGATGGGAAAAAGTTTTCGCAATGAAGAAGCAGGGCGCCATCATAATCCTGAGTTCACCATGTTGGAATGGTATCGTCCACACTATGATATGTACCGTTTGATGAATGAAGTGGATGATCTATTACAGCAAATTCTGGATTGCGAAAGTGCCGAATCCCTTTCTTATCAGCAGGCTTTTATTCGTTATCTGGATATCGACCCTCTGACAGCGAGCAAAGAAAAACTGCGTGAAGTAGCAGCAAAACTCGATCTCAGCAATATTGCTGATCGTGAAGAAGACAGGGATACTTTACTGCAACTGCTTTTTACCATGGGTGTTGAAACACATATTGGTATTGAAAAGCCGACATTTATTTATCATTTCCCTGCCTCTCAGGCCGCACTGGCAGAGATCAGTAAAGAAGATCATCGTGTTGCTCAGCGCTTTGAAGTGTATTTCAAGGGCATGGAACTGGCGAATGGTTTCCGTGAACTGACAGACAGCAAAGAACAGCGTCTGCGCTTCGAGCAGGATAATCGTAAACGCGAATCAATGGGGCTACCTGTACAGCCGATAGATGAGTATCTGCTTGAAGCTCTGGCTCATGGTATGCCGGAATGTGCTGGTGTGGCATTGGGGGTTGATCGTCTGATTATGCTGGCTTTAGGCGCGGAGCGAATCAGTGAGATTATAGCCTTTCCGGTAGGCATTTCCTGATGTTTATGTTGATTCCCCGCCGTTTGCGGCGGGGAAATTCATAACGTATCGATTACTTATGTTCGTGATGTTCTTCGAGGAATTTCACCGCTAAATCAGGGAAATCGGTGAATGCACCATCGACATTGGCTTTATCGAAGACGATATCAAACAATTGATTTCCGCTGGTGGCATACTTGGGCAACTGGTCAATACGGATAGTATACGGATGTACCACCATATGGCTGGCGTGAGCCTCTTTCACCATACCCGTTAATTTAATGTTATTTGGGGTAGAGTCATTGGCGACCAGCATGTGGTAATCCGGGCCAATACCATCAGCATATTTTGCCACTTCTTTCATGGCACCCGGTTTAAACATCCAGTCATAACTGTAGTTATGCCATGTTCCATCGGCTTTCTGTTCGTAGGTTTCATTCCAGTCGGTGTAAGCAATCAGTTGCACCAGTTTCAGATCCATCCCCAATTTTGGTTCCAGATCATTTTTAATACGTTTCAACTCATTGGCATCAAAACATTGCAGATAAACTTTATCGCTCTTTTTGGTGTAACCATACTGTTTCAGTACTTCCAACACTTTTGCGGTGATGTCTTTGCCTTCCTGACGATGGAACCACGGTGCTTTAATCTCAGGATAGATACCGACATTCTTTCCGGTGGATTTGTTCATGCCCTGAATAAATTCCAGCTCTTCCTGAAAAGTGTGGATGCGAAAATCTGATTTTCCCATTGGAAAGCGGCCGGGATAGCTTTGTACTTTTTTGCCATCCTTAATATCAAACCCTTCTGTAAATTTCAGTGACTTAATTTCTGGCAGAGTAAAGTCAATGGCATAGTAACGACCATCAGCGCGTGCTCGGTTTGGAAAACGCTCAGCAACATCAGTTACGCGATCAAGATAATGGTCATGTAGAACGACCAGTTCATTATCCTTCGTCATCACCAGATCTTGTTCAAGATAATCTGCGCCCTGAGCAAAAGCCATCGCTTTGGCAGGAAGGGTATGTTCAGGCAGGTAGCCGCTTGCTCCTCGATGCGCGATAACAATTTTATCCGCTGCATGCGCAATACCTGACATCGATGAAGCTAACAGAAGACCGGCCATAATTGTTTTAACGGGGGTGTGCATTGGGGTTCTCCACTTGTGGTAATGAAGGTGTATTTTGGTAATTAAATGGTGTTTTATATGAACTTAGAATACTGAATATAAGGGGGAACGTAGTGTTACTGTATTATTGTCGCCACTGTTGAACGAAATGAAACAGTGGCGACATTGGAAATGGCTCTATTTAAAACAGCCTATTGATTAGCTGTTATGTGCTTGTGCCATTTCCTGCTTATGTTTGTTTTCATGCAGCATAACAAACAACAGTAGAATAACAGACAGAATGCTGCCGCCAACCATGACCATAAAGCCGCCATCCCAACCGGTGAAATCAACGGTATAGCCAACAATCGCACTGGCAGCTACCGAGCCACCGAGGTAGCCAAACAGACCAGTAAAGCCAGCCGCAGTACCCGCTGCTTTCTTCGGTGCCAGCTCAAGAGCATGCAGGCCGATCAACATCACAGGGCCATAAATCAGGAAGCCGATCACCAACATACAGATCATATCAACATTCGGATTACCGGCCGGGTTCATCCAGAAGACAATCGTAGCGATAGTAACGAGTGTCATAAAGAACACGCCGGTAGCACCACGGTTGCCTTTAAAGACTTTATCCGACATCCAGCCACACAGCAGCGTACCGGGGATACCCGCATATTCATACAGGAAGTAAGCCCAGGAAGATTTATCCAGTGCAAAGTGTTTAACTTCTCTCAGATAAGTTGGTGACCAGTCAAGGATACCGTAACGGAGTAAGTAAACGAATACGTTGGCAATGGCGATCATCCACAGCAGTTTGTTAGGTAGAACGTACTGCATGAAAATCTCTTTTGCAGTCAGTTCTTTTTCATCGTTTTCTGTGTAGTCAGGTGGATAGTCGTTTTTATATTCTTCGATTGGTGGTAAGCCACAGGATTGTGGGGTGTCACGCATCAGGGCGAAGATGATCAGGGCAACCAGAATGGCAGCGAATGCTGGCATATAAAGCGCGGCTTTCCAGTCATTGAACCATGCCATACCGAGGAGGAACAGCAATGGAGGCAATCCACCGCCAACGTTATGTGCGCAGTTCCAGATAGAAACTATCCCGCCACGCTCTTTTTGTGACCACCAGTGAACCATGGTACGGCCGCAAGGAGGCCATCCCATACCCTGGAACCAGCCACACAGGAACAGTAGGACAAACATGACCGCAATGCTTGAAGTCGCCCACGGAACAAAGCCCATGAACAGCATTACGGCTGCCGCAAGTATCAGGCCAGCTGGCAAGAAAACCCGGGGATTAGAACGGTCGGAAACGGAACCCATGATGAATTTTGAGAAGCCGTATGCGATTGAGATCCCTGACAGAGCAAAACCCAGATCTCCTCTGGAAAAGCCTTGTTCTACCAGATATGGCATTGCTAGCGCGAAGTTTTTCCTTACCAGATAATAAGCAGCATAGCCAAAGAAAATCCCCATAAAAATTTGCCAGCGCAAGCGACGATAGAGTGGATCTACTTCTTGCGCAGGCAGCCGGGCTTTGTGAGGCGCCGGTCTGAATATACTTAACATGTTTGTCTCCACATGACTTTTAGTATGAGCGAATCACCACTGTTTAGTAGTGACCAGCAGTAAACGAAAGTTTCAATTTATTTTTTTCTATATCGAAAGAAAGAATAGCTAAAACAGACTTATATATCTGTGAAGTATCGCTAACATATGGATATAATTTCGTAAAGACCACAATTTTGAGCGATTTATGGCTCTTTTGAAATAAGTTTTATTTTAATTATCGTGATTTCTGTCACAATTAAGAATGTTTAGCGGTTATTTTTGAGCGTATTCCATTCGTTTATTTTCTTTTTGTCATAAAGGACTATTATTATTGTGGGAATATATTCGCCGTTTTAATCATACGAATCTTATTTAAACAAATATAAGATTATCTAAACATATAGTGATGAATGAAAACGTGATATTTATTGGCTGTTTCCTTAACTAATATTTACTATTTTTTGCTGTTATTTTTATTTAATAATTTTGATTATATTTATTTACATATTTTGCGTTTTTTATAACACAGTTACAAATAAAATGATTGAGTTTTGATTCGGAAATAATAGATATTACTACAAATGGTTATTCATGCTCACGAAGCCGGTTTTTATGAGTGATGGATAGCTGTTTTATAAAATAAAAACAAGTTATATCAAGGTGATGAAGTGGTGTATAAGGCGTAATACACTCTATTCACTAGTAAAAAAATATAATTATGGGTTGATTGTGTAATTAATTAAAAGTTACAAATAAATATTAAATAATAATTCTTTAATTTTAAATAATTTTCTTGAAGTTTATTTTTTTTATTCAGTGAAGGTCAACATAAGGTCATTGTAGGGGCCAAATGTGGACAATAGCTGATATTTATTGACTAACAGCATAAATATCTCCATTCATCATAAAAAATGATGGAACAAAATGGAGATCAGAATGAGAACATCATTATGAATACTTACACACACAAGGCAATATTACACACAGCATTTATTGGGCAACAATCCTCATTCTCTAACCCTTCTGATATTAATGACATTAATATCAGCTATATGGAAAAAACACTTCAGCCATGGTTTGACAATGTACCATCCCGGTTAGCAAAACTGGCAAAAATAGCACCGCATGATATTGCTGTTTCAGATCCGCATGGGATTCTGGAATTTGGTGAGTTACAGCAACGGGTTATCAGCGCAGCGCATGTTTTACGTTGCCATGGCGTAACAATGGGAAGTTATGTCGCTATTGCAGCCGAGAGGGGTATTCCATGGTTTATTACAATGCTGGCGACCTGGCAGATCGGTGCAGTATACATTCCCCTTAATACCATGATGCCGGAAAAACGTCTGAATGATATTCTCGCCAGCTTACCTGACGTTATTCTGGTCTCTGATGAAACGGTATCAGCGGAATTGAAAGCATCAACACATATTCCGATGGAGCGCCTTGCCTATACAGTTGAGGAAATAACGGAGGATGTTGTTATTCCTGAATTAGGCGATCATCCGGCCTATATCATGTTTACCTCTGGTTCTACCGGACTACCAAAAGCTGTGCAGGTGCAGCATGACAATCTGGCGGCCTTCCTGTGTGCACTGGGCAAATTATTATCAGTTAACCAGAATGATCGTATGCTTGCGCTGACTACTTTCTCTTTTGATATTTCAGTGCTTGAGCTACTGCTGACGGTTGTTCATGGAGGCAGTATCTACATCGCACCCACTGAGACTCAGCGTGATGCGATGGCGCTATCCCGTGTGTTCTCTGATCCTCAATTTACTCTGGCGCAGGCAACTCCAGTAACCTGGTCAATGGCACTGAATGCCGGCTGGACGCCGCGTTCTGATATCAGCATGCTTTGCGGCGGTGAGGCTCTGTCACAAGATTTGGCCGATCAATTAACGGCATCTGGTGGCACTTTATGGAACCTTTATGGCCCGACAGAAACGACAATCTGGTCAACGGCATTCCGCATGAAAAAAGGAGATAAGGTACAGCTGGGCGGGCCGATTCCCGGCACCAGCATCAGTATTGTGGATAAGAATCTGCGTCCTGTCGCTAAAGGAACGGTAGGTGAGATCCTGATAGGTGGATTAGGTGTGACAGCAGGATATCGTAATAATCCGGTTGAAACCGCTAAACGGTATGTCCCTGATGTCAACGGAAAGGGGAAAAGAGCCTATCTGACAGGCGATATGGCCCGTATGACTGAAGATGGCTCCCTCATTTATATGGGAAGGCAGGATGACCAAGTCAAAGTACGTGGTTATCGAATTGAACTGGGTGAAATAGAAATCGCGTTGAGAAAACAACACGGGGTTCAGGATGCCATTATCCGTGTCGCGGGAAGTGGTGATTTTGCCAAGATACAGGCGTTCGTATTGTTTGATCCTAATATGGTTGTATCGGAGGAATGGGTACGTGAAACTCAGGTCGCATTGCGAGAATGCCTGCACGAAGCCTGGATCCCTTCTGAATATTACCGTATTCCTTATATTCCGCTGACAAGTAGTGGCAAGCGGGACAGGAAACGTCTGGAAGAAGTGGCAGAACGTCTGAATACCAGTCATGATGCGGTACAGCCGGAAACAGAAACAGAAAAACGGGTTTATGCTATCTGGGGTGATTTGTTGGCTGCGGAAACTTTTGGCATTACCGATGATTTTTTCCAGATTGGCGGTAACTCTATTCTGGTTGCCCGTATGGTGGAACGGATTGAAAAAGTATTCTCACTCAGGATCCCTATTTCCGGTATCTATGTTGAACCCACAATTGCCCGAATTGCGGCTATTCTGGATGAGATGAGTGAAGTTCATAAAAATAATCTGATTCCTTTCAACAGTGTTTACCGTAGTGAAGCGCTTATTCAGCAACATGCAGAAACGCTGAGAAAAGATGTTTACCTGAAAGAAAGTATACGTCCTGATGGTTTACCGCATGCGAACTGGTATGAGCCTGATACTGTTCTGCTGACAGGAGCGACCGGATATCTTGGCCTGCATCTGCTGGAACAACTGTTGAAACAGACTTCAGCTCAGGTTATCTGTCTGTGCCGTGCTGACGACAAGGCACATGCGCTTGAGAGGATCCGGGATGGCTTTACTCATTATCAGATTGATGTAGGTAATAGCCTTGATCGCGTGGATTTTGTGATAGGGGATCTGGGGCAACCCCGTTTCGGCTTATTGCCTGAAATCTGGGATAAACTTGCGCAGGATGTGGATGTGATTTATCACAACGGTGCGCTGGTTAACTTTATCTATCCTTATAGTTCACTAAAAAGCATTAATGTTGATGGCACCAGAACCGCACTGGAATTTGCCTCTACTTCACGCCTGAAACATTTCCATTATGTTTCTTCTGTGAATGCTTTGTTTGCTACTGAATCGCCACGACCATTTATGGAAGATGATCGCGCTATGAGCGAAACAATACGTGATCCTTCCGGTTATTCGGGCAGCAAGTGGGTATCAGAAGGGATTATCAACATTGCCCGTAAACGGGGTATGCCAGTGAGTATTTACCGCCCCGGCCTGATCCTCGGACATACCCGTACCGGAGCTGCTCAGGGGAATGATTATCTTGTGGCTTCCCTGAAAGGTTATCTGGAAATGGGATCCTATCCTGCTCATGGATTACTGCTGGATATCGTACCGGTTGATTATGTGGCCGCTTCACTGGTGCATATTTCTAAGCAGCGTGAATCTGACGGGAAATTCTTTAATCTGTTTAATCCGGTGCAAGTTTCTATCCGTCAGTTTTTCGATTGGGTTCAGGAGTTTGGCTATATCCTTAATCCAGTTCCTTTCAATGAAGGGAAAGAGAGAATTCTTGCTCTGGATGATTCTCATTCGCTGTATCCATTGATTCCGCTGATTCGGGATATGACCGAGAAACCTTACCGCGCGCTGGATCCTGACTATGTCCATGAAATCCAGCCAGAACTGGAGCTGAAACAGACGTTGGCAGCACTGGAAGGATCAGATATTCAGTGTCCGGTTATTACCTCTGAATATGTCTGTCAGGTACTGAATTATCTGATCAGTACCGGGTTCCTGCCTAAGGTATTGCCGACAAGTTACAGACAGGGGGTATTTTCATGGAACAGTTAACCGGAAATGAAGCAGCGCTGTGGATAGTTGTCATTAACAGTAAAAAGCAGTATTCAGTCTGGCCTGACGAATATCGGATCCCGATTGGCTGGATGGCGACAGGAAAGGAAGGCCCCAAAGCCGAGTGTCTTGAGTATATTGCGGGTATATGGCCGGAGCCTACTAAAAAGCAGACTGATATGCACTAAATAGATATACGAGCAGACAATATTATCCGTAGTGGACATAACTTATTAGAGGTTGTGTCCACTTATTTTTTCTGCTCGTTTTATGTCGTAAAAACCGCAAATAAACGCCCCCTCAAAAAATAGTGATATTTCTCACGATATTGAGTTTTTTGTCGCCCAAAATACGCGTTTCAGGTTCGTTTTTGTTCCTTATCAAACAATTCCTACCCATTTTGGATATATTTTTATCATCAACCGGATTTACTGACCGGATATGTGACTGGCAAAGAAAGGAGCATCTCTGATGAATGGCTCTCCTGTAACAGAAACTGATGTCATTATTATTGGTGGAGGCGCAACAGGTGCTGGTATCGCAAGAGATTGCGCCCGCAGGCGCTTACGCTGCATCTTATTAGAGCGGCATGATATTGCGACAGGTGCAACCGGACGCAATCATGGTCTGTTGCATAGCGGTGCACGCTATGCCGTCACAGACAGCGAATCGGCAAAAGAGTGTATAAAAGAAAACAGGATCCTCAAAACCATTGCCCGACATTGCATTGAAAAAACACACGGTTTGTTTATTACCTTGCCGGAAGATTCACTGGAATATCAGCAAACTTTTATTGCTGCGTGTGAAAAGGCAGGAATTGATGCGCAGTCGATTGACCCTGAAGAAGCGAAACGTTTTGAGCCGGCGGTTAATCCGGATTTGATCGGCGCTGTGATTGTGCCAGATGGGACGGTTGATCCTTTCCGGCTGACAGCGGCCAATATGCTGGATGCCAGAGAGCATGGAGCACAAATACTAACGTATCATGAAGTCATGGGGTTAATCAGGCAAGGGGATAAAATTACCGGCGTTCATGTTTATGATCATCGCACTAAGCGCCTGTATGACATTTATGCGCCGATCGTGGTGAATGCTGGTGGAATTTGGGGGCAGAAAATTGCGGAGTATGCGGATCTCAGAGTCCATATGCTGCCGGCCAAAGGATCGCTGCTGATCTTAGGGCATCGCATTAACAATATGGTGATCAACCGCTGTCGTAAACCCGCAGATGCCGATATTCTCGTACCCGGTGACACTATCTCGCTGATCGGTACGACTTCTTCCCGCATTGAATACGATCAGATTGATAACATGTCTGTGACTAAGGAAGAGGTCGATATCTTAATCCGGGAGGGAGCAAAATTATCCCCCCGGCTTGCGCAAACCCGTATCTTACGGGCTTATGCGGGAGTCCGCCCTTTAGTCGCGAGTGATGATGATCCATCGGGCAGAAACGTCAGCCGTGGTATTGTGCTGCTTGATCATGCCCAACGTGATGGTCTGGACGGATTCATAACCATTACTGGCGGTAAACTAATGACATATCGTCTGATGGCTGAATGGGCAACCGATAAGATTTGCGAGAAACTCAATATTACCGCGCATTGTACGACAGCACAGGAGCCATTGCCCGGCTCAGAGAATTCCGCCGAACAAACACGCCAGCACACGTCATACAGTAAAACATCACATAGTAAAACCCAAGATCGTCGTACTGTAACTCTATCTGCCCCCATTCGCGGGTCGGCCATTTATCGTCATGGAGATCGCGCCAGCCAGTTACTGAGTACCGAACGATCAGATAAAAGTCTGGTATGTGAATGTGAAGCGGTAACTGCGGGAGAAGTACGTTATGCAACGGAATCTTTGGCGGTAACTAACCTACTGGACTTACGCCGCCGCACCCGTGTTGGTATGGGAACCTGTCAGGGAGAACTGTGTGCCTGTCGTGCAGCAGGGTTACTTAATCGTCTCGGTGTAATAACAGAACAGGAATCAGAGCAGCAACTGAAACAGTTCCTGAATGAACGCTGGAAAGGGATCCGCCCTGTCGTCTGGGGTGATGCGTTACGGGAAAGCGAATTCACCAGCTGGATTTATCAGGGACTGTGCGGTTTAGATGATCATGATACTGACGCCGATAACCAGCCAGTCACGGAGGCTAACAATGAAATTTGATGCTGTCATTATTGGAAGCGGGCTGGCGGGACTGACGAGTGGTATTCGGCTGGCAGAGGCAGGTAAATCCTGTGCAATAGTCAGTTCAGGCCAAAGCTCTCTTTATTTCTCTTCTGGTTCGATGGATTTTCTTTCCCGTTTACCTGACGGGAGTGAAGTCACTCATCCCTTACATGCCTTATCTGAACTGACCAGACAGGCTCCGCATCACCCTTACAGTCGGATAGGAGAAAAAAACGTAGCATCGCTGGCTTATCAGGCTGAAAAATTAATCAGGGACAGCGGGCTGATTATGACTGGCTCTGCTTCACAAAACCATTATCGTGTTACGCCCGTTGGCCGTCAGCGCATGACTTGGTTAAGCCCGGCGCGAGTACCGGTTCGTGAGCTGGAACGACCATTTAAATGGGAAAGTGTTGTTGTGATCGGCATTGCGGGATTTCTGGATTTTCAGCCCGGTATCGTCGCCAGTGCGCTACAGAGACAGGGGGTGAAAGCCAGTGCGCAGGAGATTCACTTACCTTTTCTCGACAGACTGCGTGATAACCCCAGTGAATTTCGCTCCGTTAATATCGCCCATTTACTGGATCTGCCTCAAAACCTGACACTGATAGCGGAGGAAATCAGCCGTCTGGCGCAGGGATATGAGGCTGTGTTCCTGCCTGCCTGTATTGGTCTGGAAACTGATCAAGTTGTACAGGCATTGCAGATACAGGTGAAAAAGCCTGTCTATTTGTTACCGACGTTACCGCCTTCTCTGTTGGGGATCCGGGTGGATCAGTTGTTGCGTGCTCGGTTCCGCCATTTTGGTGGAGTGATAATGACAGGTGATACGGTCAACGGTGTGGAAATGGCAGATAACCATATTACTGGTTTGTATACCCGTAATCATGGTGATATCCCACTGCGGGCTTCTCACGTGATTCTGGCAACCGGTAGTTTTTTCAGTAATGGGCTGAAAGCCAAATTTAACCGGATTTATGAACCCTTACTTGATTTAGATCTGCTGGCGTACTCCTCACGTGAACAATGGACGCGGCAAAACGTTTTTGCTCCTCAGCCTTATCTTAAATTTGGTGTCACCACGGATGAATATTTACGGCCATTAAAATCAGGTCAGGTGGTGAAGAATCTGTATGCCGCCGGTGCTGTGCTGGGGGGATATGATCCATTGTTTGAAGGCTGTGGTTCCGGAGTTTCTTTATTGAGTGCCTTATTTGTTGCTGAACAAATCATCACCGGGGAACGAGTCACAAAACAGCGGATACCGGAGATTGCACAATGAACATAGCGGATAACAGTTTTGAAAGCTGTATTAAATGCACTGTCTGTACTACTCAATGCCCGGTGGTTAAAGCTAATCCGGGTTATCCCGGGCCAAAACAGGCCGGCCCGGATGGAGAGCGTCTGCGTTTAAAAGATCCTGCTTTATATGATGAAGCACTGAAATACTGTACTAACTGCAAGCGCTGTGAAGTTGCATGTCCGTCTGATGTAAAAATCGGTGATATTATCCTGCGGGCAAAAGCAGATTATCACTCACAGCGCCCTAAATTGCGGGATGTCATTCTCAGCCATACCGATATGATGGGCACTCTTTCCACTCCGTTTGCTCCCATCGTCAATTCAGTGACCAGCCTGAAACCAGTGCGCCATCTGCTGGATAAAACGCTCAGGATTGATCACCGGCGTGAATTACCAAAATACGCTTTCGGTACGTTTCGGCGCTGGTATCACAAACAGGCATCCATCCAACAGCAGTTTACAGAACAGGTTGCCTATTTTCATGGTTGTTTCGTCAATTATAACCATCCACAACTGGGTAAGGATTTATTGAAAGTCTTTAATGGAATGGGGATTGGTGTTCAATTACTGACGAGGGAAAAATGTTGTGGTGTGCCATTGATCGCCAATGGATTTATTAATCGCGCGAAACGTCAGGCGAAAGCTAACCTGCACTCACTAACAGAAAGTGTGATTGAGCGACAAATTCCCGTTGTAACAACGTCATCCAGCTGTACTTTTACCTTACGCGATGAATATCCGCATATTTTGGGCGTAGATACCCGCCCGATACGTGATCATATTGAGCTGGCAACCCGCTATATTTATCGGTTGCTGGATCAGGGGCGTGATCTGCCTTTGAAACCGATGCCCCTGAAAGTGGCTTACCATACGCCATGTCATATGGAAAAAATGGGCTGGGCAGCTTATTCGATTGAGTTAATTAAGCGTATTCCGGGTATTGAATTAATTATTCTGGACTCTCAATGTTGTGGTATTGCCGGAACTTATGGTTTTAAAAAAGAAAATTATGAAGTATCTCAGGGGATTGGTGCTGGCCTGTTCCGGCAAATCGAAGCAAGTGGCGTTGATTTGGTGATCACAGATTGCGAAACCTGTAAATGGCAGATAGAGATGTCTACCAGCAAAAAATGCGAACATCCGATGAGTTTACTGGCGCGAGCACTGGACTGAATTAACCTATTTTCCAGCTAATGAGGCAATTAGATCGATTATTTGCCTCATTTTATGAGGCGAATAGTGTTGTTATTTGCCTCATTGTGAATAGCATGAACAACTGATGATAGAGCGTGCGGGAGGGCGAAGCACTCGTTATGTTATCCATCATGTTAATGGCGTGACCAAATAGGGCGAGGGTTCCCGCCCTGAAACCGCAAAAATAACGCTGATATTAAATTAGTATAACCAGTCTTTTCCCATCTGATCTGCTGCCAGAATTGCAGCATAGACCTGCTCCGGAGTGACGGTAAATGGCATATTGTGAATAGTTTCCCCTTCTGCACAGCTTACTTTAGCGACCTGCATAATTTTCTGATGCAAATTTTCACTATCGCGCAGTCCAAGCTGTTCCAGCGTAATTGGAAGGCCAACTTGTACACAAAAGTCGAGTACGGTTTCTAGTTCTTCACTGGGACTATTTTCTAATATGAGTTGTGTCAGCGTACCAAATGCGACTTTTTCACCATGATACAGGTGGTGACACTCTTCCAGTATGGTAAACCCATTATGGATGGCGTGTGCAGCGGCAAGCCCCGCGCTTTCAAAACCAATTCCGCTGAGATAGGTATTTGCTTCAACAATATTTTCAACCGCAGGCGTTGTCACTCCGGCTTCTACCGCCAGTTTTGCTTTATAACCTTCTGACAATAATGTGTCGTAACACAATTTAGCCAGTGCCAGCCCGGCCAGAGAAGTTGTTCCTCCTGCCATAGTCGGATTATGAGCTGTACTGCTGGCCCTTGCTTCAAAGTAGGTAGCCAGTGCATCTCCCATACCTGCAACAAACAGCCGGACAGGTGATTTTGCAATAATTTTCGTGTCCACTAACACAATATCGGGATTTTTAGGGTAGAACAGGTAGCTATCAAATTCCCCCAATTCTGTATACAGAACGGAAAGCGCACTGGTTGGCGCATCCGTTGAGGCCAGAGTCGGGGAAACAAGAATGGGTAATTTTGATTCGTGTGCTACAGCTTTTGCGGTATCAAGCGTTTTTCCTCCACCAATTCCAATTACGGCCTGACATTGATTAGTGAGTAGGATGGCTGACAGGCGTTCTATTTCTTTACGGCTGCACTCGCCGTTGAAGACTTCAAAATGGCTGGTGACTTCATTTTCTTTCAGGCTTTTACTGACTGTATCCCCGATAAGATTGAGTACAAAATTATCAGCAATAACAAAAACGTGGTCAGCAAGTATTTTCGTATAGTGACCAATGTAGGATATCGCATCTGGCCCTTGGATATATTTGGATGGAGACTGGATAACTTTCAGCATAAGAAATATTCCTTCTTCACTGGAAACTCAACATAACCTGTTAATAGCATCGGTATGTGACAGGTTATCAGTCGTTTCGAATAAAAGTGTTTGTTTGCCTGTCCGTCAACACTATACGACAAAACATACCCGTAGGTTATCTGTAAAAGCAGGAAATGCGCGATTTGTGAGGAAAAGCTGAAAGGCGATCTGCACCCTGATTAGCTCAGGGCGCAATGTCGTTTTAGCGGCTCTGTGCCAGTGCCTTATCTGATGAGTGAGAGAAAAAGAATTTCAGGATAAGGTTCAGTAAAATGCCATAAGCTGGCAGGAAGAAGAGCATACAAATAAACAGCTTAAATGCATAATCCACTAACGCGATTTCTACCCAGTGGGTTGCCATAAAGGCATCGCTGCTGCGATAAAAAGCGATAAAGAAAAAGGCAAGAGTATCAAGCATATTACCGAAAAACATGGCCGCTGCCGGTGCCATCCACCAATGCTGGTTCTGACGCAGACGGTTGAACACGCCGACATCTAATATCTGACCGAGAACATAAGCCATAAAGCTTGCTGCTGCAATGCGGGCAACAAACAGATTAAACGTTCCTAAGGCCGAAAAACCCTGCCACGATCCCTGAAAAAATAGCGCAGAGATGAAGTAAGAGATAATCAGAGCCGGAAGCATGACTGTCATAATTATCCGGCGTGCTAATGGCGCACCGTAAATACGTACGGTCAAATCTGTTGCCAGAAAGATAAAGGGAAAGGTGAACGCTCCCCAGGTGGTATGAAAACCAAAAATAGAAATAGGCAGTTGCACCAGATAGTTACTGGAAGTAATGATCAGAATATGAAACAGCGAAAGCCAGATTAAAGCCGAAGCTTTCTGCTGCTGAGTAAGTTGAAACATATTGTACCTTTTTGCTGGATGGGGTGAGGGAACCCAGAAACAAATTTCCCTGAATTATCAGGAGAAAAGCATCATACGCGGGTTGAGTAATATACTCAATGGATTTCAAAATGCGGTGATTGAGGTGAATATGTAATATAATCCACCGCTATAGATTGTTTGAACCTACAGAGATTGTTATGTCTGATGTTTTTGCCAACCCAGATAAAACCCTTGATACACAGGGATTACGCTGCCCAGAGCCGGTAATGATGGTGCGTAAAACTGTCCGTCACATGGATGTCGGGCAGACTTTATTGATTGTTGCGGATGATCCGGCGACGACTCGTGATATTCCCGGTTTTTGTCGTTTTATGGAACATACTCTGCTTGCTCATGAGACAGCGGAAACGCCTTATCGGTATCTAATCAAAAAAAATTAAAAGATTGCTTAATAAACTGGTAGAAATATAAACCCGTGCTAAGATCATCAATGTGGGACTTGGAAATCTTATCACCTCACTAAGTGCCATATTTCCTTTTGTCTTAATAGCAATCTTGAGTAACTGTAGTCTTATTTTGAAAAGGTGCGCCTTAGCACCTTTTCAATTTGTTTTATCTATTATTGGTCTGTTAAACATTTTATCAATAACAGCCTGAAAGCCTATGTGGCTATTATAATACTCTTTGGGTAAAGGATGTTTTTTAGAAAAGGATGCTGATAATTTTCTGATTACATTAAGTTGCAATCAAATGAGAGTATTAAAGGAATAATCTGTATTCCGGCGTTTTTTTATAATAAATCTTGATACATACACAAAATATTTGCCAGTAATCTGGAGAGTATTGTTCAATCATTAATAGTCCGGTGGTTTGGCCACAACCACCGGGCGGGTATGGATGAAAGGGTGTGAAATATACCTGATTGGTTCGCTGTCTTTATTTTCGAGACGAAAAAAGAAGTGTGCTTTTTAATAAACAAGTTGTGAGTCCAGGTAGATTAAAAATGAAATAATATGAGGGGGGAATAAAAATAATTAGAAAGTTACTCATAAACTATTTCATGAACTTTCAAAGTATTTCGGAGTTAATTATATATCCCCCACTCATATTTGAGTGAGGGCGTATTCATGCAGAGAAATTATTTATTGTCCCTTATTTTTGATGCGCAGCAGACGGATAGCATTCGCGGTCACCAGCGCTGTAGCACCTGAATCCGCTAACACTGCCATCCACAATCCTGTAATTCCCAGTAAGCTGGTGATAAGGAATATAGCCTTCAAGCCTAATGCGATAGTGATATTCTGACGAATATTGTAGTGTGTTGCACGTGACAGAGTAATAATTTCCGCCAGACCAGTCAGCCGGTTATGAGTCAGTGCGGCATCAGCTGTTTCCAGCGCAACATCCGTACCACTTCCCATCGCAACCCCAATACTTGATGCTTTCATCGCCGGTGCATCATTAATACCATCACCGACCATCATTGTTTTGTGTTTTTCATTAAGCTGCATAACCGCCGTGACTTTGTCTTCCGGTAGCAATCCTGCCCGATAATCAATATTTAGCTGGCCTGCAATAGCTGCCGCTGCCCGGGGATTATCGCCCGTTAGCATCACCGCATTGACGCCTTGACGTTTCAGGGACTGAATAGCTTCAATGGCATCCTGACGCAAAGTATCCTGCATGGCAATCAGACCAATAAACTGCCCATCCTGAACAATGGCAACAGTTGTTTTACCGCTGTCTTCCAGTTCAATAACCCGTTGTTTCCATTGTGGTGATAAAACATTTTCAGAAAGCCGTCCGGGGGCAGAGACCAGTATCTTCTGCCCTGATAACTGACCTTCAATCCCAATACCGGCAAGGGCTTTGCGGTTCTCCGCTTCGACAACCGTTATACCTTTATTTTCCGCTTCATTAAGAATGGCTTTTGCCAGCGGATGATGAGATCCACTTTCTACCGAACCCGCTAATGCCAGCAATGTTTCCACACTGATATTTTCCACGGGTTCGACATTCGTAACCTGAGGCTTTCCTTCAGTCAGTGTACCGGTTTTATCCAGTGCAATTGTGGTGATGCTGCCGAGTTGCTCTAATGCTGCACCGCCTTTGATGAGTGCACCACGGCGAGTGGCAGCGGCGAGGGCGGAAGTAATCGCAGCAGGCGTTGAAATAACCAGAGCACAAGGGCAGCCAATCAATAGCAGGGTCAGGCCGCGATAGATCCACATATCCCACGGTTCGGCGAAAAACAGGGGAGGTATCACGATAACAAGTGCCGAGAGCAGGATAATCAGCGGCATATAGATGCGGCTGAATTTATCGATAAAGCGCTCAATCGGAGCACGGCGTTCTTCAGCTTCTTCAATTAACTGTAGGATACGGTCAATGGCGTTTTGTCCCGGTTCAGAAACAACCTGCATTTGCACTGATCTATCAATAGAAAGGCAACCGGCTGCGACTTTTTCCCCTTGCTGGCGTTCAACAGGGACAGATTCTCCCGTCAGAGCACTTTCATCGAAACTGGCAAACGGATTAAGAAGTTCGGCATCTGTAGGCAAACGAGCACCCGGAGCGATTTCAATAACGTCTCCCGGACGCAGATCAGCGGCAGGAACCTTTTTCTTGATGCCACCTTTTACAAGTAGTGCCTGTTCGGGAACCAGAGCCATCAGAGCGCTGACACCTCTTCGAGCACGACCTGCGGCATAACCCTCTAAGATTTCGCCTAACTTGAACAGTAAAATCACCATTGCGGCTTCTGAAGTAGCGTTGATGAACAATGCACCGATAGCCGCTACAGTCATTAATGTTTCAATGGCAAAGAAAGAGCCGGAGCGGAACAATCTGATGGCTTTGATTGCGATAGGATATAACCCAATCAAGACCGTAATGATGAAGGCGATTTTTCCGGCAGGAGCACTCATTTTAGCGATGACCCCGCTAGCGGCCATCAATACCGCAAGAAGGAGAATCGGAGAGAATGTTTTCCAGAGGCTGGTTGCTGGTGGCAGTTTAGATGTTGAATCGGTTTCTTTGATTTCAAAACCCGCTTGCTTTACCGCTTTGACGATATCAGCCCGAATATCTGAATCTGCATCTACAACCAGCTTTTCGGTAGTGAATAACACCTTAACCTGTTTAACTTTATCCAGTCTTTTTACTGCATTTTCGATTTTGCCTGCACAACTTGGGCAATCCATACCCTGAATAATCCAGTTAAAACGCTGTCTGGCTGTCAGTTCAGCGGGGGCTGCATCCTGTACAGGGTGTGCGTGAGTATGCGAGCAACTTCCGCCATGATGATCATGCGAATGGCTTTTATTATGGGAGTGGGCATGATCATGGGAGTGTTGATGCTTTGTATCACGTGTACGTGATTGCTTACTTTCATTTCTTAGGCTGGAAGAACCCTGCAAGACTCTTTTTGGGGACGAGATAGAGCCACGCTGCGATTGTTTATGTTTTTTGGAAATAGAGAACATAATGGCCTCTCAATGATGTTTATTCAGGTTGATTACCATTAACTCTACACTTTAGAGTTCACTCCAGAGTCAAATAAAAAAAGCAATTATTTTGATGAATTGTGCTATTACCGATGGGGCCTGCTATGTAGCAGACAGCGTTGTAATGGGAAGAAATGGCAAGAATATCTGGGTATTGAAGTGGGGCGTTGATATCAACGCCTCACTTCGGATGAGAATAAAGCAATGATTTAAATAATCAGTGAACGGATAATCAAAAAATGCCCGATAAAACGGCAGGAGGCGACGATTGCTTTTGATAGTTTAAAAGGAAAACGGTATTGGCTAATCATGCTGATGCTGTGCGCAAGAAGTAACAGAATTGCTCCGACCATAGCTGAGAGACGGCTTTCATTACCGAGCGCAAAATATTGTTCTCCGGCAACCCAAACCATAATGAGCACCATAACCCAGGTATCGAGCACCCGCCAGCGTAGTTGATCCAGACGGCTCCAGATAACCAGCATCACTACAATACCGACTACCAATAGAATTAATGGCAGTGGAAAGAATAAATGGAAACTCATATGCAGGGCGAAGCTGATGGTATAGAGCAAATAACTCAGAAATAGCGCGACGAATGAGAATAGTAAATACTTACTGGGGAGCATTCGGAGTGAGTCAGAAAGCAGGGCGGTGATAAGGCCTGCAATAATCAGGTAGCCGGAAGCTTCAAGGTTTGGAGCCTGAAATGCCCATAATAGCAGAAGCAGCATCGTGACCGGATAGAACACCCATTGCTGCCATTTGATACCACGATAGGCGGCATCAATATATAACCATCCAGAGAAGAACACAGCAAGAAATGGCCAACTCATATTTTTCCTTTCCTTAAATGTTCAGCGCCTGTTTTATCAGGAATTGCTGTTTATGATGGGGATAAAGCGAGAGTACCAACTTTAATTTTATATTAACGAGAAGGTAACGTTTTATTATCAAAAGGAATGTACGTCAATGAGTAATCGTGTGGCGTAAATTTGGCGTATAAAAGGGAAGGCCACTTTTTTGCGGTTTCTGCCCCAGTCACATTGTTGCTTATATGGCTGGGGAGTTGCTGTTCAGTACTATTTGTTATTTACCGGGAATATGACTATACCCTTCGTTTTTCAAGCTGCCTCTTTGTTGGCTACACTCGTTCACCCCAGTCACATAGTTATCTATGCTCCAGGGGATTTACTCCCTTGCCGCCGCGATGCAACTTGAAATCCATTGGGTATATGAAGGTATTATTTTTTTTCCGGCCGGTTTTTTTTCTGCCATGACAATAACTCAAATACCCCGAAAAAGAAGATCTTAGTTTGCAACCAGCCAGAAAGTTTTTGGTCTTTCGGCTGAGAGTGTTTTAACAACAAAAGTTGGAAAGCATGCATGACTACGGTAAAAACCATAGCGATATCCATAAAATACTTTAATGGCTTAGGGAAGGGTTGAACCAGATTTAGGATCATAATCCCCCAGACACAGACCATAATTGCTCTTCCCAATTGGATAAACATCATTGACTCCAGAATTGTATTTAAATAGCCAGACCGTCATTTACTGGCGGCGAATATATAACCTGTATGCAACCTGACCGGCAATCTTTTCCCGGTGTAAGTGCCAGTTTGCCGGGACTGCTGTCGCGGCAGATTCAGATTCTGCTTCGACATAAACCCAGCTTTCCTTAGCCAGCCATCCGTTAGTTTCCAGCAAGTTGATGGTCTCTTCCAGCATTCCTTTCCGAAATGGTGGGTCAAGGAAAATGATATCAAAGGGCGTTCCGGCCTGATTGAGATGTTGTAGCGTATTGTTTTGTATCACCTTGCCGTTGTCTGCCTTCAGTAGCGCTAAATTATTCGATAGCTGTTTTGCTACATTACGATCGTACTCAATCAAAGTGGCACTGTTTGCATAACGTGATAACGCTTCAAATCCGAGTGCTCCGCTGCCGGAAAAACAATCCAGACAGTCAGCCCCCTGAATGACGGGCATTAACCAGTTGAACAGAGTTTCTCGGACACGATCGGTTGTCGGACGTAGCCCCTCACTATCAGGAACCGGTAATTTTCTTCCGCGCCATTTTCCGCCAATAATACGAATTTGCCCTAAAGACGAGCGCTGTGGTTTTTTAGTCATAGTTACATAAATTAATTATTTGTCATCGCCGTAATATTATCTACTGCTTATCAGGCCTTGATGGTGAATAAAAAGACGAGGATCAGGAAACCCATTGATTAATTTACCACGAAATCCTCAATAGAATATGTGTTGTGGTGAGATGAAAATGTTAGACTGGATTTTATCACCATTAGAACCTATCTCTGTAGGCGTAATTGTTAAAATAGAGACCTAACAGATTTCAATTTATGTCACAGACAACAAAGAGGCAACTTGAAATATGAAGAGTATAGCGTCTATTGGTCTGAGTTCTTGACTTATCCCGATAAGAACTGATGGCCTGAAATAAAGGTAATTCCAGTCAGTTTCTGGTGTAGGTTGTTATAACGCCATAATTAACCGCGAGGAGTGTAGTGGCCGATGGCAAAAGAAAAAAAAAGAGGTTTCTTCTCTTGGTTCGGACTTGGTCGTCAGGAAAAGAAGCAACAAGAAGAACAAATTGAACAAGAAAAGCTGGCAGCGGCAGAAGCGGAACAACAGCGTTTAGCGGAAGAAGCGGCGCGTCAGGCGGTAGCAGAAGCGGAACAGCAGCGTTTAGCCGAAGAAGCGGCGCGTCAGGCAGCAGCAGAAGCGGAACAGCAACGTTTAGCGGAAGAAGCGGCGCGTCAGGCGGCGGCAGAAGCGGAACAGCAGCGTTTAGCCGAAGAAGCGGCGCGTCAGGCAGCAGCAGAAGCGGAACAGCAACGTTTAGCGGAAGAAGCTGCGCGTCAGGCGGCAGCAGAAGCGGAACAACAACGTTTAGCGGAAGAAGCTGCGCGTCAGGCAGCGGCAGAAGCGGAGCAACAGCGTTTAGCGGAAGAAGCGGCGCGTCAGGCAGCGGCAGAAGCGGAACAACAACGTTTGGCGGAAGAAGCCGCGCGTCAGGCAGCAGCAGAAGCGGAACAGCAGCGTTTAGCGGAAGAAGCGGCGCGTCAGGCAGCGGCAGAAGCGGAACAACAACGTTTAGCGGAAGAAGCGGCGCGTCAGGCGGCGGCAGAAGCGGAACAACAACGTTTGGCGGAAGAAGCGGCGCGACAGGCGGCAGCAGAAGCGGAACAACAGCGTTTGGCCGAAGAAGCGGCGCGACAGGCAGCGGCAGAAGCCGAGCAGCAGCGTCTAGCCGAAGAAGCGGCGAGACAGGCGGCGGTCGAAGCGGAACAGCAGCGTCTAGCGGAAGAAGCGGCGCGACAAGCGGCGGCAGAAGCGGAACAGCAGCGTTTAGCGGAAGAAGCGGCGCGTCAGGCTGAAGAACAGTCCTCTTTACCTAAAGAGCAGGAACGTCCGACTAAAGAAGGTTTTTTTGCTCGTCTGAAAAAAAGTCTGGTAAAAACCCGCCAGAATTTGGGTGCCGGATTTTTAGGATTATTCCGTGGTAAGAAAATTGATGATGATCTGTTTGAAGAACTGGAAGAACAGTTACTGATTGCTGATGTTGGTGTAGAAACAACTCGCAAGATCATTAGCAATTTGACAACTCACGCCAGCCGTAAAGAATTGAAAGATGCGGAAGCGTTATACATAAAACTAAAAGAAGAAATGTCAGGTATTCTGGCTAAGGTCGATAAACCACTGGAAGTTGAGGGTAAATCGCCTTATGTCATTTTGATGGTCGGTGTGAATGGCGTTGGTAAAACGACGACAATTGGTAAACTGGCTCGCCAATACCAGTCACAGGGTAAAACCGTCATGCTGGCTGCGGGTGACACTTTCCGCGCCGCAGCGGTGGAACAATTGCAGGTTTGGGGTGAGCGTAACAAAATCCCGGTAGTTGCACAGCATACCGGGGCCGATCCGGCTTCCGTCATTTTTGATGCTATTCAGTCAGCTAAAGCTAAAGGTGTTGATGTCCTGATTGCAGATACCGCAGGACGTTTACAGAATAAAGCGCATTTGATGGAAGAGCTGAAAAAAATCGTGCGGGTAATGAAAAAGCTGGATGAAGAAGCCCCGCATGAAATTATGCTGACTTTAGATGCCAGCACAGGTCAAAATGCAGTCAGTCAGGCTAAACTATTCCATGAAGCAGTGGGTTTGACCGGTATTTCGCTGACCAAATTGGATGGAACTGCAAAAGGTGGCGTGATTTTCGCTATTGCGGACCAATTCGAAATTCCGATCCGCTATATTGGTGTTGGGGAAGGTATCGAGGATCTCCGTCCATTTAAGGCTGACGATTTTATAGAGGCTCTTTTTACCCGGGAGGATTAACTATCAATGATTCGCTTTGAACAGGTCAGTAAAGCCTATCTGGGAGGACGGCAGGCACTACAAGGGGTGGATTTCCACCTGCGTCCGGGAGAAATGGCATTTTTAACCGGTCATTCAGGAGCGGGGAAAAGTACGCTTCTGAAACTTATTTGTGGCATAGAGCGCCCGAGTGCCGGTTATATCTGGTTTGGCGGGCATGATGTCAGCCGATTGAAAACCCGTGAGATCCCCTTCTTACGCCGTCAGATCGGTATGATTTTTCAGGATCATCATTTACTGTTGGATCGCACTGTATTCGATAATGTAGCCATGCCATTGATTATCTCAGGCGCCAGTACCGAAGATATTCGTCGGCGGGTATCGGCAGCGCTGGACAAGGTAGGCTTGCTGGACAAAGCGAAAAATTTCCCGATTCAGCTCTCCGGGGGGGAACAACAGCGTGTTGGTATTGCCCGCGCTGTTGTGAATAAACCCACCGTTCTGCTGGCGGATGAGCCGACGGGGAATCTGGATGGTGAACTATCTGAGGGTATTATGCGCTTGTTTGAACAATTCAACCGGGTCGGTACGACGGTTCTTATGGCGACGCATGACACCGCTCTTATTGAGCGCAGGAATTATCGTATCCTGACCCTGAATCAGGGGCGTATGCAAGGAGAGCATCATGGCTAAGCCTACCCGTCATTCAACGAAAAAAACGATCTCTCCCAAATCCCGCTCCAAATCGCTGAAAGGGGGATGGCGCGTACAGTCACGTTATGCATGGAAAAGCACACTGTCTGATATGTTATTCCAGCCACTGGCGACTTTGCTCACCATCATGGTGATAGCTATCTCGCTGACATTACCGAGTGTATTTTACATCGTCTGGAAAAACGTGAATCAGGCTGTGGAACAATGGTATCCCGTACCACAACTCACGGTGTATCTGGATAAATCACTGAATGACGTCAGCTCTAACCAGTTGATTGAAGAGCTAAAAGCAATGGATGGCGTGAAGTCAGTGAACTATCTGTCCCGCGAGGAGGCCGTGAATGAATTTCGCGCCTGGTCAGGGTTTGCCAGTGCCTTAGATATGTTGGAGGAAAATCCGTTGCCTGCGGTAGCGATTGTCTCCCCTAAACTGGATTTTCAGAATTCACAGGCGCTGACAACATTACGTGACCGTGTTGCACAGCTAAAAGGTATCGAAGAAGTCAGAATGGATGATGGCTGGTTTGCCCGGCTGACGGCACTGGCTGACCTTATTGGCCGGATTGCTGCGGTAATAGGGGGGCTGATGGTCGTTGCGCTGCTTCTGGTGATTGGTAACAGTGTGCGTTTAAGCATTTTCAGTCGCCGTGAAACAATTAATGTTATGAAACTGATAGGGGCAACGGATGGATTTATCCTTCGGCCTTTTCTCAATGGAGGGGCATTACTGGGAATTCTGGGAGCGATCCTTTCGCTGCTTCTTTCGTACCTGCTAGTCTGGAAACTTTCCAGCGTTGTCACTGAAGTTGCCAGCGTTTTCGGTACAACTTTCAAGTTATACGGCCTGGGTTGGGATGAATCACTATTACTGGTACTGATTTCAGGTATGATTGGTTGGATTGCAGCATGGTTTGCGACTGTCCAGCATTTGCGTCGTTTCAGGCCTGAATAGAACACTTTTGTTGGACTTATGGTGAACTTTTGGGCTTAATCATAGTCGAAGAAACTGTTATTGTTTTGTATACTTTGTATGTGTGAGCATACAATGCAGATAATTTGAATGTGATCCTCACGATGGTAAAATAGACTCATCTTTGGCCTGAAAAAATCTAATAGGTTGATTCAGGAAAGTTTAAAAGACCACTAATTTAGTTTGAGAGAATTTGAATGACAAAAGAAATGCAAACTTTGGCATTAGTTCCGCAAGGTAGTTTGGAAGGGTACATCCGTGCTTCCAATGCTTATCCTATGCTCTCTGCAGAAGAAGAGAAGGAACTGGCAGAAAGGCTGCATTACCAGGGAGATCTGGATGCAGCAAAACAGCTGATTCTGTCTCACCTGCGCTTCGTTGTTCATGTTGCTCGCAGTTATGCTGGTTATGGTTTGCCGCAGGCGGATCTAATTCAGGAAGGCAATATCGGCCTGATGAAAGCGGTTCGTCGATTTAATCCGGAAGTGGGCGTACGTCTGGTGTCTTTTGCTGTTCACTGGATTAAGGCAGAAATCCATGAATACGTACTGCGTAACTGGCGTATTGTGAAAGTTGCAACGACAAAAGCGCAGCGTAAGTTATTCTTCAATTTGCGCAAGGCTAAACAGCGTCTGGGCTGGTTCAGTCAGGATGAAGTTGATTTGGTTGCCAAAGAATTAGGGGTGACCAGCAAAGATGTTCTGGAGATGGAATCTCGTATGTCGGCGCAGGATATGGCATTTGATATGCCATCTGATGACGACAGCCATGATAATCCGCCAGCTCCGGTACTGTATTTGCAGGATAAAGCGTCTGATTTTGCGGATGGCATTGAAGAAGACAATTGGGAAAACCATGCTGCGGATAAACTTACTGTAGCAATGGAAAAGCTGGATGAACGTAGTCAGGATATTATCCGTTCCCGTTGGCTGGATGATGACAACAAATCAACTTTGCAGGAACTGGCAGATAAATATGGTGTATCCGCTGAACGGGTTCGTCAGCTGGAAAAAAACGCCATGAAAAAGTTACGAATGGCAATTGAAGCGTAATTTACACAGCTAGCTGAGCATGAACGATATATATTTATGTTGAACACATGCAATAGCAGATTAAAAGGCGATAATTTAGTTATCGCTTTTTTTATGCGCGTTATTTATATAAATGAGTTATGCGTATATACACAATGGATTTTAAGATGCGTCGCGGCGGCAAGGGAGAGAGTCATCGGGAGCATAGATAATCGTATGTTTATAAAAACGGTGACCGGGGTGAACGAGTGCAGCCAACAAAGAGGCAACTTGAAAGACGAAGTGTATAGTAATCTTTCGGCTTCAGCTAATAATGAAGTCATTGAGGATAATGACAAGATGACGACTGTTTCTGCTATTGGTGCTATTGCTGCATTGTTTGTTTCTATCGTTCTGATATTAAGAAAAGTTTCTCCTGTTTATGGCATGATGGCGGGTGCGCTGGTTGGCGGTTTGATCGGGGGTGCAGACCTGATACAGACCGTCAATTTGATGGTCACAGGGGCACAAGGGATGACTAATGCTGTCTTACGTATATTGGCAGCGGGTGTTCTGGCTGGTGTACTGATTGAATCCGGTGCAGCCAGTACCATAGCTGAGACTATTGTACGCAAGGCAGGCGGCAAACGGGTCTTATTGGCATTAGCAATCGCAGCAATGTTGTTGACAGCCGTTGGTGTATTTATTGATGTGGCAATCATTACCGTTGCACCGATTGCTCTGGCAATCGCCCATCGGGCTGATTTATCAAAGATGTCGATCTTACTTGCCATGATTGGCGGAGGTAAAGCCGGAAACGTCATGTCTCCCAATCCAAATACGATTGCTGCATCAGAAGCTTTTCATGTCCCTTTAACATCGCTGATGGTCGCAGGTATTCTCCCCGGGCTATTCGGGTTAGTAATGGCTTACTATCTTTCAGGAAGAGTGATAACGCGGGGGTATAAGGTCAGAAGCGAAGAGCTGACAATGACCGCACAAGAATCTCTTCCCTCTTTTATGGCTGCAATTTCGGCTCCTGCTATTGCCATTTTTTTGCTGGCTTTACGTCCGGTTGCCGATATCACTATTGACCCTTTAATTGCATTGCCCGTAGGAGGATTGGCTGGTGCTATTATTATGGGGCATTGGCGTCAATCAAATCGATTTATTCTCTCTGGGCTGAGCCGTATGTCGCCTATAGCTATCATGCTATTAGGGACGGGGACACTGGCAGGCATCATCGCTAATTCTGAACTGAAAGAAATATTGATCCACGGAATAACAGCATCAGGTCTGCCAGCCTATTTACTGGCTCCGGTTTCAGGGGCTTTAATGTCAATGACAACAGCATCCACCACCGCGGGTACAGCCGTTGCTTCGGCTGTTTTTGCACCTACTTTACTCGATTTAGGTATCAGTGCATTAGCGGGAGCTGCGATGTTACATGCAGGTGCTATCGTACTGGATCAGCTGCCACACGGCAGTTTTTTCCATGCGACAGGAGGCAGTGTATATATGCAGTTACACGAACGCCTGAAGTTATTGCCATATGAAACGCTGGTGGGCTTAACTATCGCTTTTATTTCAACCTTAATCTTTGGCGTATTTGGTTTTGCGGGTTAGATAAATTGCGGGAGAGAGAAATTATTATGAAAATTGTCATTGCTCCGGATTCATTTAAGGAAAGTTTAAGTGCAATGCAGGTAGCGGAAGCGATAGAGCAGGGATTTAGGGAAATCATTCCGCAGGCCAATTACATCAAGTTACCAATGGCTGATGGTGGAGAAGGCACGGTAGAATCAATGGTGGCTGCGACAGGAGGAAAAAGATTCACATGTACAGTCACTGATCCTCTGGGGCAACCTGTTGAGGCTTTTTGGGGGTTACTGGGTGATGGAAAAACCGCAGTGATTGAAATGGCAGCTGCTTCAGGCCTGCATTTGGTGCCACTGGCACAGCGTAATCCTCTGATAACAACAAGTTATGGTACGGGGGAGCTAATTCTGGCGGCTCTGGATCATGGTGTCGAAAAGCTGATTTTAGGTATTGGTGGTAGCGCAACCAATGACGGTGGTGCCGGAATGATGCAGGCACTTGGGGCAAATTTAACGGATGGCGATAACCGTCCTTTACCCTTTGGTGGGGTTGCGCTAACACGTTTGGAAAGTATTAATCTCACAAACCTTGATCCTCGTCTCAGTCAGTTAGAAATTACCGTCGCCTGTGATGTCACTAACCCGCTATGTGGTGAATCAGGCGCATCTGCGGTATTTGGGCCACAGAAAGGAGCGACACCAGAAATGATTAATATACTGGATTCAGCTTTGCTCCATTACGGGATGAAAATTAAAACAGTAACAGGAATTGATGTGCTTGATGCTGCAGGAGCTGGTGCTGCCGGAGGTATGGGAGCCTCTTTACTCGGCTGTTTGAATGCAAGATTACAGTCGGGTGTTGAAATTGTACTTGATACTCTGAAGCTGGAAAAAGCAATTCAGGGCGCAGACTTGGTTATTACTGGCGAAGGACATATGGATAGCCAGACTATATATGGAAAAACACCTATTGGTGTTGCACGCATAGCCAACAAATTCGGTATACCTGTTATCGCATTAGTGGGAGGAATGAGTAAAGATTATGATGTTGTCCATCAACATGGGCTGACTGCTGTATTTTCTATTATCCCTGAAGTTTGCACTCTTGCTGACGCTTTAGCTGACAGTACCGATAATCTGCATGTATTGGCTCGTAACATTGCATCGGTTTGGTACATAGCTCGTGCACATAAAAAAGAAGGCGGCGATTGAGAAAGTGAATAAGTACCCAGTAGAGTCAGAAGCCCACATGTTTTTCAGTTTAGTGCGGGCTGGCAGGCTTCTGACGGCGGGTTATTCCCCATCTAACAACCATTTTTTCCTATAATTGTTTCAGCAATGGGAATATATTGAGTATCCAGTTTATTAACAATGCCTTCCTTGCTCTCTTTTTCAAAACAGTCTTCAAAGAACCAGGAAATCTGTGTTTCCAATTCCAGACAGATGGCAACCAGATGAGTAATATTGATTCGATTGGTTCCTCTTTCATAACGCGAAAGTTGTTGCTGGCTGATACCAATTTGTTTCGCTAAGGCAGTTGCCGTGATCCCTAACTCTTTCCTTTTCTGTTGAATTCTTTGCCCGACTAGTAGGTTTGCATCTTCTTCCATATCTTATCCTTTCATCTTTAAATCAGTAAGTTATGGCGTTATCAAGGATAATTGCCCTGGAGCTTAAAAATGACTCAGTTTTTCTTCGTCATTGTGCACGACATAGGAAATACCCTGACGGATTTACCATCGTTCATGGTATGCCTATTGTTACACCTGATTCGCCGTTTTGTTTTCCGACATGCGCTTTGTTTTTTTAATGAAATAACCTTTTTTATTAACGTCTTGTAAAAAACAGAACCTTTACTGAGGCAAGGTAGGCTCTTCCATGATGCAAACCACGTTTCTCTATTTTGTTATTACCTTGCTTCTTGCAACTGCTTTTCCTCGTCATTGAGCAAAACAGCACTCCGTTCTTCTCATATGAGGAATAATGAACAGGCCTTAAAACGTTAAGTTTGTTATTTTTATATACATAACATATTGAATTTAAATTAAATTTAATTAATTAAATCTATAAAAACCCAATAATATAATTTTTTATAAACAAATCGCCATTATTTGGCATATTTTTGATTTTTAAAGAAGCTTTCTAAGGTTAGAAACTAAACAAAATATACCAAACTGTTTGGTTTGGATTTATAATCTACATTATCTATATGGTATAGAATTAAGTTCTGTATATGAA
>NZ_CAWQJR010000164.1:0-36454 GCF_963894935.1 Xenorhabdus sp. PB61.4 | reverse complement strand
CTATCCAAGATTGGCGTCTTGCGATGAGTCGTTTTATGATTGAATTTGGTGACCGTTTAGACGGTCACGTTTAAACGAAAATGGCGATTACACAAAATACTAAACAAGGTCGCGCTAGGAAAATACTTTAATAACTTCATTGAGTTATCACATAACTGGTTTCAACAGTCGCTATTTGAAGATCCTGCCGAAAATCTGACTGAGTTCATCTCATGGACATTCGCAGATTATTCACGCTTAAAGTCAGAATATGAGCTTTACGTTGCGGCTATCTCCCGGCCATCTTTAAGGCCACTTGCCGTTAACTGGATGCAGGCAACAAAAAACATCATTTCTCAATACATCACTAACGATGAATCAAAAGCCAAAGCGCTTACCGCTGTTTTGGATGCTTTCTTCCTTCAGTCTCTATTAACCGGAGATATTAATTTCAGCAAAAAAGAGTATATCAAGCCATTTATCAGCAAAATTTTGTCAGATTGAGTATGTATCTGCTCAATGAATTTCAGGATACGCAGCGACGGGCAGGGAAGCAATAAATTCGCCGGAAAGGAATTTACTCCACCAAAAACAATCTCCTGTTTATAACTCTATTGCAATTGCACGTGAGTTTTTATCTTCCACAGTGTTCAAACAGGAACTGCATCTGCTGTTTTAGGGATGATTCAGTATCTGTTTGGTGGATGTGCCGGTTTATTAGTGGGTTTATTAAATAATGGAACCTTATCAGGAATTGCTTTCACTATGTTCATTTGTTCAACCGGCGCATTAGTGACATATCAAATGGCAAAGAAGCCGAAGGGTAAAAATGATACTGTGGAAGTTCTGGTGAAGTAATCCGTAATACTAAAAAGCATTGCTGAACAATAGAGTAAGAGTTGGTTAATGATTTTATACATAACCAACTCTTAAAATCTCCAGATTTTTAAGATAATGATTCTCTACAGAGATTCCTTTTTTGAAAAAAGGAATAGAAGTGTCGTAATTTTGCAATATTGATCAGATTATTATTAATTCTGAAAATATATATCGTTATAAGACCAGAATTGATAAATGTCATATACCCAATGAATTTCAAGATGCATTGCGGCGGCAAGGGAAATCATCCTCGGGAGCATAGATAACTATGTGACTGGAGTGAATGAGCGCAGCCAATAAAGAGGCAACTTGAAAGACGAAGTGTATAGTGCCATTTGTACTTACTAGAGTTTTAACTTCTTTTGTTACTGGTTTATGTAAGTAACTTTAAGATTACCTAGTTTATTGTCACTAAAAGAAGGCCATGTGATATCCATATTAAAATGAATAAATTCATTTTCTGGCATACTTTCATCTAACGGCTGCCTATAAGCTACAGTATAAGTTTTTCCTGTCTCAGGGCATTTTTTACAACTCCAACAGGTGCGTTATTCATAGTAAGCTCTTTTTCATAGATTTTCCCTATCTGAAATTTTTCCTCTTTTTTTACGCTAAACTCTAATACGGATAATTAAGAGCAAAGTGTACTAGTGAGCTGTTAACCACCGTGAAATTAACCTATCCCCGGTGGCTAGCGCACCGGGATAAAGGAGGATGAATGTCTTCTGATAACACCAGTATTTCTTCGGCGCTTGTCTCGGGAGAGTTAGCGCCGGTTCCCGGTAAGTCACTGAGTTTTCTCGAAGGTGTCGCGATGATAGTCGGCACCAATATCGGCGCGGGTTTGCTGTCCATTGCTTATGCTTCACGAAAGGCCGGCTTTTTGCCGCTGATGTTCTGGCTGATGCTGGTGGGGGTGCTGACCACCATTACTATGCTGTATGTTGCCGAATCTACGCTGCGTACCCGCGCTCACTTACAACTTAGTGGGCTGGCAAGGCGATATGTCAGTAGTGTGGGTGCTTGGGTGATGTTTTTTTCAGTGTGCGTCAACAGTGTTGGGGCGCTGACCGCCTACATGAGCGGCAGTGGCAAACTGTTACAGTCGCTGCTGGGCATCTCACCGACACTAGGTAGTCTGCTATTCTTCGTACCGGCAGCGGGAGTATTGTATCTCGGACTGAAAGCAATTGGCCGTGGTGAAAAGTTTATCAGTATTGGCATGTTGGTCATGCTATTAACGTTAGTAGTGGCAACGTTGCTGAAAGATACTACCCAGATGCGCTATCTGCTGGATGGTGACTGGCTTTTTATGGTGCCATTATTCAATGTTGTGGTGTTTAGTTTTTCGGCACAGTACATCGTGCCGGAAATGGCGCGTGGCTTTGCCGATAAGCCAGAACAACTACCGAAGGCGATTATTATTGGCATGGCAGTGATCTTTGTCCTGCTGGCGATGGTGCCGATGTCTGTGATCGCGCTTAATGGTCTAGACAATATTTCTGAGGTAGTGACGATTTCCTGGGGACAAGCGTTGGGAGAGTGGGCATTCTTCTCTACTAACCTGTTTGCATTGTGTGCAATCTTAACCTCTTACTGGGGGTTGGGCGGCAGTTTCCTGACTAATATCTTCGATAAATTCCGGCTGGGTAATGACGAACAACCATTGCGTCGTTTCGGCGTGCTGTTGTTGGTGGCTGTGCCGCCGTTCGTACTGGCTTACAGCGGACTCGTATCATTTGTTAATGCTCTGTATTTCGCTGGTGTATTCAGTGGTGTGATTCTATCAATCATGCCGATACTGATTTTACGTGGTGCACGGAAATACGGCGATCATACTCCATGCTGGCAATGCAGCTGGATTACGCATCCATTGCTGCAAATAAGCATTGTGCTGCTGTATTTGGCCAGCGCAGTGTATGCCATCGCTTCATTGTTCGGTTATCTGCCAGCAGGGTGGTAATTTCTCTTTTCTCTTCTTTATCCTACTAAAATACCTCACAAAAAAGAGTTAGCTACCAGTAGCTAACTCCCTATCTCAAAAATATATTGGCAAAATTAATAACTCAGAATTGTTCACCTTACGTTTATGCCATCGGTGTCTTGTTATTCAGATGAGACCACATAAATTCACTGAACATTGTATTCTGGAATGCCGTCTGTTTTTTATCGGCCGCAGCGCTGTGTCCTCCCACGGTATTTTCATAAAAATAGACTTGCTGGTAACCCATCTTCTGCATACGGGCTGCCATTTTACGTGCATGCGACGGATGGACCCGGTCATCACTGGTTGCGGTGTAGAACAATACGGGCGGGTAGGCCACGTGTTCCTTGATATTGTGATATGGCGAGAAGGTTTTGATATATGCCCACTGATCCGGCTGGCTCGGATCGCCGTATTCGGCAATCCATGAGGCACCAGCGGAAAGCTGGCTATAACGCTGCATGTCCAACAGAGGTACACCACAGACTATGCAACCGAACAGTTGCGGATACAGCGTCAGCATATTGCCGACCAGCAAACCACCGTTGCTGCGGCCACGAGCTCCAAGATGTTTTGATGATGTTACTTTTCGTGTAATCAGATCTTGCGCTACCGCTGCGAAATCTTCATAGGCGCGGTGGCGATTTTGCATGAGAGCGGCCTGATGCCAAGCCGGGCCATATTCACCACCGCCACGGATATTGGCAACGACATAAACACCACCACGCCCCAGCCAAGTGAGTCCTTCAGTGCCGATATAGTTTGGCAGTAGCGATATTTCGAAGCCACCGTAACCGTTCAGCAACGTCGGATTGCTGCCGTTCAGTTTAAGGCCTTTGGCTGAGATCTGGAAATATGGCACACGGGTTCCGTCTTTGGAGCGGGCAAAATGTTGGCTGACCTGATAGTTACCAGCATCAAAATCCTTCGGTCCCTGTTTCAATAGCTCCGTTTCACTGCTGTCAAGGTTGCCAATATACAGCGAAGCCGGATGCAGGAAATTATTGATGGTCAGGAAGTAATCATTGGTTTCCTCATCAATACCGGTGGCGGAAATATTGCTCATACTACCCGGATTGCCCAGAGGTTGCCGTTGCCAGCTATTACCCTGCGGCGTTAATACTTCAAGCCGGTTTACGACATTATCCATAATGCTGAGGATAAGGTGATCACGTGTACTACTGTAGCCACTCAGCGCCGTCTGCTCATTGGGTGTGAAAAGCACCTGCAACTCACGCCTGCCTGCCAAATAATCGTCGAAGTTCGCTGCCAGCAAAGCACCGGACGGATAGCGTTTCCCTCCCACATCCCAGTCTTTACTCGGTCTTATCAAAAGCCATTCACGGTGGCTATTAATCTCTGCGTCTTCAGGGATATCAATCCTGACTTTCTGATTCTGTTTTGTCAGTAAGAAATATTCACGACGATAAAAATCCAGACTACGGCCTACATAATCACGCTCAAAGCCGGGAGTGCGCTCACGATAGGCGAATACCGCCATATCTTCCGGCTTAGCTTCATACAGTGTTTCGGCTGCACTCAATGGTGTACCACGCTGCCAGCGTTTAGCGATTCGCGCATAGCCGGACTGAGTCATTGAACCGGGGCCAAAATCAGTAGCGATAAACACGGTGTCTTTATCAATCCATGACACTCTGCTTTTGGCTACGGGGACATTGAATCCATCCTCAACGAATCGCTTAGTCTCCAGATCAAATTCACGGATTTCGACAGCATCTCCACCATCCGGTGACAGCTTCATCAGGCAGTAGCGATATTCTGGTGCCAGCGGCTGTAAACCGTGGTAGAGCCAATCCTTACCTTCTGCCTTACCCAGTGCGTCAATATCTAGCACAGTTTCCCATGCCGGTTTGGCCTTACGGTACTCTTGCAGTGTGGTACGCCGGAGCAGGCCGCGAGGGTTAGCCTGATCCTGCCAGAAGTTATAGTAGTAATCGCCATGCTTATTGACCCACGGGATCCGAGTGTCTTTATTAAGGATATTCAGTACCTGCTGCTCTAACTTACGAAAGTCTCCCCCCTGAGTATAACGCGCGATGGTGCGCTGGTTTTCCTGCTTTACCCACCGTTGCGCGGTCTCACCCTGTAGATCCTCCAGCCACAGAAATTCATCGCTGGTGACAACCCCGTTGTCTGCGGCTATTGCAAAACGAATACTGCCGGGCAGCGCCGCCATTGCAAAGACGCCTCCTGCGGTTTGCGCACAGATTTTAATAAACTTGCGTCGATTAGTAACTGGCAAAATCAAGCTCCTTCTAATAGTGAAAAATAAAATAAGCGTTATTTCCAACATATATTTCAGCATAGAGAAAACAGAAATATTTTCTTTACGTGAATAAATAGGGCTTTCAGGCAGAATTATATCTCCAATGTTAACGTTATTTTGTTTTTATATTGAGTTTTATGATGTCAAAGCACTGAGGATTTCTGGATATTGTTGACAGAGTAGAGCTTTATATCGTTCATTTTTTCAGCCTGATTGATCTGGTTTATATTTTGTCAAGTAATTACCTATATCATTTTTTATTATCATGACTGTATATTTTAGTTATTAATATCAACGAGGGATCATGCCCAAAATGTTTTTTATTAATATAAAATAATATACCGAGAATTATTTTATAATTGTGATCGTTTCATTTTGGCACTAAATTCACTCGTGATTTAAACAATCGGTTGAATTTGGCAATGACAAAATAGAAGGTGATTATTTTTTAACTACATGATTTCATGTGAAATGATTTATTTTTGATATTAATTATAAGTGTGAAAAATACAGTAATGACTTGTCGAAGGTTCCTGTCGATATATTCAATCCATCCATTTTTATTTAGTTGTGGAATTAAGCGTCTATTAATAAAAATTGCAGTAGATCAAAGACGTTTATCTAAGAACAGGGAAAAAATGAAATAACTTCTCCCAATTTATTAAGTGAGCTGTTTATTCCGTTGTGACGGGGATGACTTCTGCCTGATTTTTGATTGGCAGATTATTAACCGAAATGGAAAAACTAATACCTGAGAGAAAATGTTTCCTGAGTATCTTTCGATACTCGGCGTGCCCGTTCTTATTTTCTCAAAAAATAAAATAAAACAATTGTGATAGTTACCTGACGTAAATAAGCAATTTAAAAACAGCAGATATAACAGTTTTCAAATATCCAATAGATTCGTTGAGGTAGTAAAAAAATGAAAGACAGTATTACCAGCAAGAATAATATTCTTGAAGCTGGGGTAGTGGATATGTCGTCAGAAAAAATGAGTGATGACATATTTACAGGAAAGTTTAATGGCTTATCTGAGACTGAATATTCTCTGTTGCCGGAAATCTGCAACTCCACGGAAACTCCGTATCCTGACCATCTATGTATTCATCAATTATTTGAACAACAGGCTTCCCGAACGCCAACTGCCATAGCATTAATTGCCGGCAATCAAATACTGAATTATGCGGAGCTGAATGCTCAGGCTAACAGGTTAGCGACCCAACTGATTGAACAGGGTATTTGTCCGGGTGATCATGTAGCGATTCTGTTGGAGCGTTCAATTGAATTGGTGGTAGCTCAGTTAGCTATTCTCAAGTCTGGGGCCGTTTATGTTCCTATTGACCCGAATGTACCTGATGAACGGAAAAACTGGCTGATAAATGATTGTTCCGCCAAATTACTGCTGACTGATATGCAGATGGCGACCCCGGCTGAATTAGTTGTTCCCCGACTCAGTCTTACCCTCGCAACAGAACCTATTGGAAAAGAAGAATATCGCAATCCTGATTTACCGGTTACCAGTACCGGGCCAGCGTATATCATGTATACCTCTGGTTCGACGGGGCTACCGAAAGGCGTCATTGTGCCACACCGGGCTGTTGTCCGGCTGGTTATTAATAATGGTTATGCTGATATTAAATCTGATGATCGCGTTGCTTTTGCCGCTAATCCGGCTTTCGATGCCAGTACTTTTGAAGTATGGGCACCGCTGCTCAACGGAGCTGCGCTGGTGGTTATCGATCATACTACGTTACTGACGCCACCGGATTTTGTTCAGGCTTTACAGGCTCATAGTATTACCATTCTATGGATGAGCGTCGGGCTGTTTAACCGACTGGCTGACGAGTTATCTCCGGTGCTGCCTCAGCTTAAGCTATTGCTGGTTGGGGGAGATGTCCTCGATCCGCATATTATTGCTCAGGTGCTGCGTAAAAACCCGCCACAAAAATTATTAAATGCTTACGGTCCGAGTGAGGGAACCACGTTTACGACGACCTACCATATTCACGAGTTAGCTGCGGGAATAACCTCCATTCCTATTGGTCGGCCCATTGCTAACACGCGAGTTTATTTGCTGGACTCTGATGGGAAACCGACAGCTCCGGGAATGACGGGTGAAATTTATATCGGGGGAGATGGCGTAGCCTGTGGTTATCTCAATCGCCCGGAATTGAATGCTGAGCGCTTTCTCATCGATCCGTTTAGTGAGAAAGCAAATGCTCGCATGTACCGAACCGGAGATCTGGCTCGTTATCTACCGGATGGCAATCTGGAGTTTCTGGGGCGTAATGACCAACAGGTTAAGATCCGTGGTTTTCGGATTGAGCCGGGGGAAATTGAAACCCGGCTGGTGGAATATCCGGCGATACGTGAAGCCATCGTGCTGGCTGCAGGAGAGGGGCAGGACAAACAGCTTATTGCCTATGTGTTGACTCAAGAGAGTAACGAATTAGCTACTCGCCTGCGTGAACATCTGAGCATGCGGTTACCGGATTATATGGTGCCGGTGGCTTTTGTGCGTCTGGATGAATTCCCGCTGACGCCGAATGGTAAATTGGATCGCCGGGCATTACCGGCTCCGGGAGAAGACGACTTCGCCCGTCAGATCTATGAGGCTCCTCTGGGAGAAATGGAGATTGTACTGGCGACCCTTTGGCGTGAATTACTGGGTATACAGCGAATTAGCCGCCATGACAGTTTCTTTGCTCTTGGCGGTCATTCATTGTTAGGTGTACGGATGATTGAACGCCTGCACAGTCTGGGATTAACCCTGGCTGCCAGTAATCTGTTCCAGTGTCCGGTGCTGTCAGAATTGGCTCAGACTTTGGAAAAACATCAGGCGGTAGTGATACCACCGAATGCGATTACTCCGACGACCACGATGCTGACTCCGGCAATGTTGCCACTGATTGATTTGAGCCAGTCTGAGATTGACCTCATTGCTGGGCAGGTGCCGGGCGGGATCGCTAATATTCAGGATATTTATGCTCTGTCACCATTACAGGACGGTATCCTGTTCCATCATTTGTTGGCAAAGGAAGGTGACCCTTATTTGCTGGCTTATCCGATGATTTTTGCTGACCGAGCGCTGCTTGATCGTTATCTGGCGGCTGTACAAAAGGTGGTTGATCGCCATGATATCCTGCGAACTGCTTTTATCTGGCAGGGATTATCTACACCAGCACAGGTAGTCTGGCGTCATGGGCCTTTATCGGTCACTGAACTGACATTGTCCCCGGCTGACGGGCCAGTCAGTGAGCAATTGGCTCACCGTTTTGACCCTCGCCGGTATCGCTTTGAACTGAATCAGGCTCCATTATTACGCTTTGTTGTATCACAAGAGATTGATGGTCGCTGGCATGTGTTGCAATTACAGCATCACCTGATTGGCGACCATACGACAATGGAAGTGATGCACCGCGAAGTGCAGGTTTGTCTGGCCGGGCAGGATGATAATTTGCCGGTACCGGTACCATTCCGCAATCTGGTGGCACAGGCCAGACTGAACAGCAATCACGCAGAGCATACCCGTTTCTTTACCGACATGCTGGCTGACGTCGATGAGCCGACGCTGCCGTTTGGCTTAACCGAAATACATCGTGATGGTTCTCAGGTAACACAATCACACCGGATGTTAGCGCCGGAATTAAATAATCGTCTCCGTCAGCAGGCAAAACGTCTGGGTGTGAGTGTGGCAACCTTGTGTCATCTGGCTTGGGCACAGGTACTGGCGAGTACCAGCGGGCAGAGCAAAGTGGTGTTTGGTACCGTACTGTTCGGACGCATGGCGGCGGGGGAAGGGGCTGACAATGGCATGGGGCTGTTTATCAACACCTTGCCGTTGCGGCTGGATATCGATGATACATCGGTACACAACAGTATACGGCTGGCACAGTCCCGGCTGGCTAGGTTACTGGATTATGAACATGCCTCACTGGCGCAGGCTCAGCGTTGTAGTGGTGTTGCAGGCGGTACGCCGCTGTTTAGTGCGTTGTTAAACTATCGGCATAATGAACAACCACTTATTCCGCATGAGATCTTACCGGGGATTGAATTTTTAGGGGAACAGGAGCGGACTAACTATCCACTTGTACTGTCAGTGGAAGATGGCGGTTCTACTCTGGGGCTGACTGCGCAGGTAGTACAGCCGTTTGAGCCGGACCGGGTATGTGGTTATATGCAACAGGCGCTGGAAAGTCTGGCAGAAGCGCTGGAACAGGCACCGGAAACACCGGTACGGGCACTGAATATTTTGCCTGAAACGGAACGTACGTTATTGCTGGAAAACTGGAACACGACTGAAACAGCCTATCCTGAGCAGTTATGTATTCATCAGTTATTTGAACAGCAGGTAGAAAAAACACCAGATGCTACGGCGTTGGTATATGAAGGGCAGACCCTGAGCTATGCTGAATTGAACGCTCACGCCAATCGATTAGCGCATCAACTGATTGCATTGGGGATGACACCGGAACAACGGGTAGCGATCTGCATGGCTAGTTCTCTGACGCGAGTGGTGAGCTTACTGGCGGTACTGAAAGCGGGGGGCGCTTATGTCCCACTGGATCCCGCTTATCCGGGTGAACGTTTGACACATATCCTGAATGATGCGGCTCCCTCAATCGTATTAGCTGATGAAACCGGACGCATTGCGTTAGGTGAGGAAGCGCTTATCGGGCTGACTTTGCTTGAACCAAATATCTTATCCGGTACTTTACCCGCTCAACCGGACAACAACCCGCAGATATTGGCGCTAACCTCACACCATCTGGCCTGTGTGATTTACACTTCCGGTTCAACAGGCGTTCCCAAAGGGGTGATGGTTGAACATCGTGGGTTGGTCAATCTTATTCAGGATAAAATCAGCCAGTTCGGCATTCATTCCGGTAGCCGGGTGTTGCAGTTCGCTTCGTTTGGTTTTGATGCCAGTGTCTGGGAAACCATGATGGCGTTGAATAGTGGCGCTAATCTGGTTATTCCGGCGGATAGGGTTCGTCAGGATCCTCAGCGCCTCTGGCATTTTCTGGAAGAACAATCGGTAACGCACGCTTGTCTGACCCCTGCGTTATTACGAGATGGTGCTGATTTACCTGCGCTAACGATAAAGCCGACCATAATATTAGGTGGTGAAGCCCCCAGTCCAACACTCCTCCAGACATTGAGCCGTCAGGCAACTGTATTTAATGCCTATGGCCCGACAGAAATTACCGTATGTGCCAGCCACTGGCGCTGTCCGTTAAATTACACCGATACACTAGCCCCTATTGGGCGCCCGACCGCGAATACCCGGTTTTATCTGCTGGATGATGGTGGTCAACCCGTGCCTTTAGGTGCAGTGGGGGAGCTGTATATTGGTGGTGACGGTGTAACGCGTGGTTATCTCAATCGCCCTGATCTGACTGATGAACGTTTTCTGGTAGATCCGTTTACTCATGCTGTTGATGCACGCATGTATCGTACTGGCGATTTAGCCCGTTATTTACCTGATGGTAATCTGGTATTCGTTGGCCGCAATGATCAACAGGTTAAAATCCGTGGTTTTCGGATTGAGCCGGGTGAGATTGAAGCCCGGTTAACCGAATATCCGGCTGTGCGCGAAGCGTGGGTACTGGCGCAGGGTGACGGGCAGGAAAAACGCCTGATCGCTTATGTTGTAATAGAAGACGTTGAGGCAGAAAAAGATAACGGATTAGCTACCCGCCTGCGTGAATATCTGAACACTATTTTACCTGATTATATGGTGCCGGCAGCGTTTGTGAGTCTGGATGCTTTCCCGCTGACACCGAACGGTAAACTGGATCGACAGGCGTTACCAGTACCGGAGCAGAGCGCATTTGCCCGTCAGGCTTACGCAGCACCGCAAGGGGAAACAGAAACCACACTGGCGGCTATCTGGAGTGAATTATTAGGTATTGAGCAGATCAGCCGATATGATAACTTTTTTGCGTTGGGTGGTCATTCACTGCTGGCGGTACGGGTGATGAACCGACTCGCTGATTTAGGTGTTGAACTGCCGTTGGCTGCCTTATTTACATCACCGTCACTGATAGCTTTTGCGGAGAAAATCAGTGCACAGCGTAATGAAGGAAGGGATAACTTATCTGACATAATTCCGGTATCCCGTGACCGTAATAATAATAGCCCTTTACCGCTGTCATTTGCTCAGCAGCGTTTATGGTTTTTGGCGCAGTTTGATGGTGTCAGTGATACCTATCATATTCCGCTGGCACTGTACTTGCGGGGGCAGCTTAATATAACCGCATGGCAACAGGCGCTGAATCATCTGTTTGCCCGCCATGAAGCACTGCGTTCTGTTTTCATCATGGTTAACGGTCAGCCTCAGGTTGAGCTGTTGCCAGCGGAGTTGACTCTGCCGGTGAAACAATACGACCTGCGTAATCTGCCTGATGTCGATAAGCAACTTAATATTTTGTGTGCACAGGAAGCAGAAACACCGTTTGATCTTGCCCGTGGCCCTTTAATCCGTTGTGCACTAATACAGCGGGCCGATGAGGATTATGTCTTCTTACTGACTCAGCATCACATTGTGTCTGATGGCTGGTCGTTAGAGATACTGAAATCAGAACTGAGTGCCCTTTATTCGGCTTGCCTGAATAAACAGCCTGATCCATTACCTCCTTTAGTAATTCAATATCCTGATTATGCCGCCTGGCAGCGTAAGATATTCTCCGATGAAAAAATGCGGACACACAGTGATTATTGGCGCCGTACGCTGGCTGATGCGCCAGTATTACTGGAATTACCAACAGATCGCCCCCGTCCTTCCCGGCAGTCATTTAGTGGTGGCCGGATACCGGTACAGATTGATGCTACGTTGGTTCAGGAACTGAAACAACTGGGACAGCAACATGACAGCACTCTATTCATGGTATTGCTGACTGCTTGGGCGGCATTATTGTCGCGTCTATCCGGACAGGATGATCTGGTGATTGGTATACCGAGTGCCAACCGCAATCGGCGGGATATCGAACCACTGATCGGTTTTTTTGTTAATACGCTGGCATTGCGTATTGATTTATCCGGTACGGATTCATTCGGCACATTGGACATGGAGACGCTGCTTCGACGTGTACGGCAGACGACACTGAGTGCACAGGAGCATCAGGATCTGCCTTTTGAGCAAGTGGTTGAGATCGTACAACCGCCACGCAGACCAGAACATACTCCGTTATTTCAGGTCATGTTTGCCTGGCAGGAGAATGACACGCAAGAGTGGAAACTGCCGGGCTTAGCGGTGACTCCCGTTGTGCAGGGATACGATATCGCTAAATTCGATCTACAACTGGAGCTGACAGAAAAGGCGGGAGAGGTTGTTGGGGAACTGAATTATTCTTCTGCTTTATTTGATCCTGAAACAATTGAAAGGCAGGTCGGCTATTTACAGACCTTATTACGGGCGATGGTAAGTCATCCTCAACAATCCATCACTACCGTAGATATTTTATCACCTGCTGAGCGCACTCTATTGCTGGAAACCTGGAATGCGCCTGTAGCGCCATATCCTGAACAGTTGTGCATCCATCAACTGGTTGAACAGCAGGTCGAACAAACTCCGGATGCCATCGCGGTAAGGTATGAAAACCAGACAGTGAGTTATGCTGAATTAAATGCCCGATCTAATCGATTAGCGCATCAATTAATTGCATTAGGTGTAATTCCAGATCAGCCTGTCGCGATTTGTGTGACACGTTCACCAGAGAGAATAGTGAGTTTGTTGGCGGTGTTGAAAGCGGGTGGGGCTTATGTGCCACTGGATCCCGCTTATCCGGGTGAGCGTTTGGCTTATCTGCTCACTGATGCTGCCCCCACTATTTTGCTGGCGGATGATACCGGTCGGGCGGCTTTGGGTGAAGAAACCCTGAAAACACTGACTGTACTCGATCCAAATACTCAGCCAAATCAGCCTGACAGTAATCCGAGTATCCCTGAACTGACCTCTAAGCACCTGGCGTATGTGATCTACACTTCTGGCTCCACGGGTAAACCGAAAGGGGTAATGATTGAGCATCAGGGGGTGGTTAACCTGACGCTGGAGCAAAGTGCCCAGCTTAATATTAGTGAAACCAGTCGGGTATTACAGTTTGCTTCATTTGGTTTTGATGCCAGTGTTTGGGAAATCATGATGGCGCTGAGTAGTGGGGCTATGCTGGTTATTCCGACAGAAACTATCCGGCAGGATGCACATCGTCTCTGGCATTATCTGGAAGAGCAATCGGTAACGCACGCGTGTCTGACTCCGGCTATGTTCCATGATGGTGCTGGTTTGCCGGAAATAGCCATAAAACCCACATTAATCTTCGCAGGAGAAACACCCGCTTCTGCCTTATTTAAGGCATTATGCGGTCGGGCTAATTTGTTCAATGCGTATGGCCCGACAGAAATCACCGTCGGTGCCACTATCTGGAACTGCCCGTCAGATTATGCGGGGAGATTAATTCCTATCGGCAAACCAACCGTTAACAAACGCATTTATTTGTTGGACAAATATGGCCAGCCAGTACCGCAGGGTGCGGTAGGTGAGTTATATATCAGCGGCGTAGGTGTGGCCCGTGGTTATCTCAATCGCCCTGATTTGACCGCCGAACGTTTCTTACCGGATCCGTTTAGCGATGATGCTAATGCTCGTATGTATCGCTCAGGGGATTTAGTCCGTTATCTACCGGATGGCAATCTGGTCTTTGTTGGCCGCAATGACCAACAGGTGAAAATTCGCGGATTCCGGATTGAGCCGGGAGAAATCGAGGCGCATTTAACCGAACATCCGGCAGTCAGTGAAGCGCTGGTACTGGCACTGGGGGATGGTCAGGATAAGCGTCTGGTTGCCTATATAGTGGCAAACAGAACGGATAACGAACTGGCCACCAGCTTACGTAAATATCTGAGTGCTATTTTACCTGATTATATGGTGCCAGCAGCTTTTGTGCGTCTGGATGCCTTCCCGCTGACTCCTAACGGTAAACTGGATCGACAGGCGTTACCGGCCCCTGATCAACATGCTTTTGCCCGTCAGGTTTATGAAGCCCCGCAAGGTGAAGCTGAATGTGCGCTTGCTACTATCTGGAGTGAATTGCTGGAGGTTGAACAGATAAGCCGGCATGACAGTTTCTTTGCGTTGGGCGGTCACTCTTTGCTCGCTGTACGGATGATTGAACGCTTGCGAAATAGGGGGCTGGGCTTATCGATTCAAACACTATTCGAATCCCCGACACTCTGCATTCTGGCTCAGTCTCTGGCGCAACATTGTGAAATAACAATACCTGAAAACAGTATTACACCGGATACTATGACGCTGACGCCGGAAATGTTGCCGCTGATTGATCTGACTCAGTCCGAGATTGACCATATAGCTGAACAAATTCCGGGCGGAGTTGCCAATATTCAGGATATCTATGCTTTGTCACCGTTACAGGATGGCATTTTATTCCACCATTTGTTGGCAAAAGAAGGCGATCCTTACCTCCTGATAACCCAACAGGCTTTTGCGGATCGGTCTTTGCTGGATCGCTATCTGAGTGCCGTGCAACAGGTCGTTGACCGCCATGATATTCTGCGTACCGCTTTTATCTGGGAAGGGTTATCCGTTCCGGCTCAGGTCGTTTGTCGTCAGGTTCCTTTATTCATCACAGAGCTGGCACTCGATCCGGCTGACGGGTCGATCAGTGACCAATTGGCTCAACGCTTTGATCCGCGCCAGCACCGTATTGACCTGAGTAAAGCGCCGTTGTTGCGCTTTGTCATTGCCCAGAATACAGATGGTCGCTGGATCCTGCTACAGTTGCTGCATCACCTGATTGGCGACCATACTACGCTGGAGGTGATGAACAGTGAAGTACAGGCGTATCTGGCTGGTCGGGGAGATAGCCTGCCGGCTTCGACTCCATTCCGACATTTGGTGGCACAAGCCCGGTTAGGAACCAGCCAGCCGGAGCATACCCGTTTCTTTACCGATATGCTGATGACAGTGGATGAGCCAACGTTGCCGTTCGGATGGGCGGAAGTACATCATGACGGCTCGAAAGTGGCAGAATCACATAGAACGCTAACGTCCGCACTGAATCGTCGTTTGCGTCAACAGGCCCGGCGTTTGGGTGTCAGTGTGGCTGCACTGTGTCATCTGGCCTGGGCGCAGGTGTTGTCGCGCACCAGCGGTCAGAAGCACGTGGTGTTTGGCACGGTATTATTCGGGCGCATGGCTGCCGGTGAAGGTGCCGACAATGGTATGGGCCTGTTTATCAATACCTTACCATTACGTTTGGATATGGATGAAACTCCCGTGCTGGAAAGTGTACAAGTCGCCCATACCCGATTAGCGGGATTATTAGCGCATGAACATGCTTCACTAGCTTTGGCTCAGCGTTGTAGTGGAGTCGCCAGTGGTACACCGCTGTTTAATGCGCTGCTGAATTATCGGCATAATACACAACCGGTTATGCTGGATGAAACCACCAGCGGAATTGAGTTTCTTGATGCTCAGGAACGGACGAATTACCCGTTTGTGTTGTCAGTAGAGGATGGTGGCTCTGATTTGGGGCTGACTGCGCAGGTAGTACAGCCATTTGATCCGGAAAGGTTGTGTGATTATATGCAACAGGCGTTGGAGAGCCTGACTGAAGCACTTGAGCAAGCACCGGAAATGCCAGTACAGATGTTGGAAATCCTGCCTGCGTCAGAACGGAATTTGTTGCTGCAAACATGGAACGCGACGGAAGCCGCATACCCTAACCTGTTGTGTATCCATCAAATGTTTGAGCAACAAGTTGAAAGTACTCCAGAAGCTATAGCGTTGGTGTATGAAGATCAATTTGTTAGCTATGCAGAATTGAATGTTCGGGCTAACCGGCTGGCCCACCAGCTTATCGAGCTGGGTGTTGTACCGGATCAGCGGGTGGCTATTTGCATGGCAAGTTCACCGGCGCGGATAGTCGGGTTACTGGCAGTATTAAAAGCGGGTGGAGCTTACGTACCACTGGATCCGGCTTATCCGGGCGAACGCCTGAACCATATTTTATGCGATGCTGAACCGGCTATTTTATTGGCCGATAATACCGGACGTTCAGCGTTATCAGGCCAGGCACAAGATGAGCAATCAGCACAAATGACTGCGCAGTTAATTGTACTCGACCCGAATTCATTACCCGAACAGCCGGATAATAATCCGCAAATCGCTGGATTAAGCTCCAATCATCTGGCGTATGTGATCTATACCTCTGGCTCTACGGGTAAGCCGAAAGGCGTAATGGTCGAACATCGAGGATTCGTTAACCTTATTCAGGATAAAATCAGCCAGTTCGGTATTCACTCCCATAGCCGGATGTTGCAATTCGCTTCATTTGGTTTCGATGCCAGTACCTGGGAAATTATGATGGCACTGGGAAGCGGCGCAAGTCTGGTTATTCCGGATAATACTGTTCGTCAGGACCCGCGTCGTCTCTGGCATTATCTGGAAGAACAGGCAGTCACTCACGCTTGCCTGACACCGGCTCTATTGCAGGACGGTGCTGATTTACCGGCACTGAAGATAAAACCGACTATTATTTTAGGCGGTGAAGCACCCAACCCGTTACTTATCCGGACACTGAGCCGTCAGGCAGCCGTATTTAATGCTTATGGCCCGACAGAAATTACCATTTGCGCTACTGACTGGCACTGTCCGCCAGACTATCAGGGGGAGCTGACTCCTATTGGACGCCCAACCGCTAACACCCGGCTCTATCTGTTGGATACCTGCCACCAGCCAGTTCCTTTAGGCGCGGTGGGTGAGTTGTATATTGGTGGTGACGGTGTAACGCGCGGCTACCTCAATCGTCCTGAATTGACGGCTGAATACTTCATTACAGATCCATTTAGCAATAAACCGAATGCACGTATGTACCGAACCGGGGATTTGGTTCGTTACCTGCCGGACGGTAATCTGGTCTTTGTTGGTCGCAACGATCAACAGATTAAAATCCGTGGATTCCGAATTGAACCGGGGGAAATTGAAGCCCGGTTGACCGAACACTCCGCAGTACGGGAAGCATTAGTTTTGGCATTAGGCCATGAACAGGATAAACGACTGGTGGCTTATGTCGTGGCAGAAGCGAATGATGGACTGGTTAGCCTGCTGCGTGAACATTTGAGCACGTTATTGCCTGATTATATGGTGCCGTCGGCCTTTGTGCGTCTGGATGCCTTCCCATTAACCCCTAACGGTAAACTGGATCGCCGGGCGTTACCGATGCCGGGAGAGGACGCATTTGCGCGTCAGGTTTACGCGGAGCCACAGGGGGAAACAGAAATCGCACTTGCCGCTATCTGGCATGACTTACTGGGCGTTGAGCAAATCAGCCGATATGACAGTTTCTTCGCATTGGGTGGTCATTCATTGCTCGCGGTGCGCATGGTCGAACGGTTGCGGAGTATGGGTTTAACGCTGGCGGTGCGTGATTTGTTTCAGTCTCCTGTGCTGTCTGAACTTGCGAAAACCCTGACGCAAAATCAGGGTGAAAGTGTACCGGCTAATGTTATTACACCGGAAACGACAAAATTAACTCCCGAAATGTTACCGTTAATTGATCTCACTCAGCCTGAGATTGATCACATAATCGAACAGATACCGGGCGGGATTGCCAATATTCAGGATATCTATGCGTTGTCGCCATTACAGGATGGCATTTTGTTCCACCATTTATTGGCAAACGAAGGTGACCCGTATTTACTGGCTGGTCAGATGGCTTTTGCGAACCGGACTCTGCTGGATCGTTATCTGAATGCCGTTCAACAAGTGATTAATCGGCATGATATCTTACGTACTGCTTTTATCTGGGAAGGGCTATCCGTTCCTGCTCAGGTGGTTTGTCGTCATGCACGATTATCAGTGACTGAACTGACACTCGATTCCGTGAATGGGCCAGTGAGTAAACAGTTAGCTCAACGTTTTGATCCTCGTCACTATCGCCTTGATTTGGGGCAAGCGCCATTGCTGCGTTTTGTTGTAGCGCAAGAAACGGATGGTCGCTGGATTGTACTGCAACTGATGCATCATCTGATTGGCGACCATACCGCATTGGATGTGATGAGCTATGAAGTGCAGGCCTATATTGACGGACAAAAAAACAATCTGCCCGTACCGCCACCTTTCCGCAATCTGGTTGCTCAGGCTCGATTGGGAGTCAGTCAGGAGCAGCATGTTCGTTTCTTTACCGATATGCTGGCTGAGGTGAATGAACCAACGTTGCCATTCGGATTGACAGAAGTTCACCATGATGGTTCGCAAATCACAGAATCTCACCGGATGTTGACCTCTGAATTGAATAGCCGTTTGCGCAATCAGGCCCGGCAACGGGGTGTCAGTCTGGCTGCTTTGTGTCATTTAGCCTGGGCGCAGGTGCTGGCGCGTACCAGTGGGCAGGAAAAAGTCGTATTCGGTACGGTATTATTCGGGCGAATGGCTGCCGGTGAAGGTGCCGACAATGGCATGGGTTTGTTTATCAATACATTACCGTTGCGACTGGATATGGATGAAACTCCGGTACAGGATAGCGTACAGATGGCACATCGCTGGCTGGCAGGGTTATTGACGCATGAACATGCGTCACTGGCACTGGCTCAGCGTTGCAGTGGAGTGCAGGGCGGAACCCCATTATTCAGTACCTTGCTGAACTACCGCCATAACGCATTGCCGGTGACTTCGAATGAAATCATGGACGGTGTTGAATTCCTTGGGGCACAGGAACGAACTAACTATCCGTTTACCCTGTCAGTGGAAGATTTTGGTGAAGCGTTGGGATTAACTACACAAATTGTTCAGCCATTTGATCCAGAACGGGTGTGTAGTTATATGCAACGAGCGCTGGAAAGTTTGGTAGAGTCGCTGGAACAGGCACCAGAAACACCTGTGCGGATGCTGGAAATTCTGCCAGAGTCAGAACGGAATTTGTTGCTACAAACATGGAACGCGACTGAAGCCGTATACCCTGACCAGTTATGCATCCATCAATTGTTTGAACAACAGGTTGAGCATACACCAAACGCTACTGCCGTGGTACATGAAGGACAGACACTTAGCTATGCGGAATTAAATAGTCTCGCTAACCGGCTGGCCCACCAGCTTATCGAACTGGGTGTACAGCCTGATCAACGGGTAGCGGTTTGCGTGAAACGTTCACCATCAAGGATAGCGGGGCTATTGGCAGTATTGAAAGCGGGGGGAACATATGTACCACTGGATCCCGACTATCCCGGTGATCGTCTGGTTTATATGCTAAATGATGCCGCTCCGCTGGTGGTATTGGCAGATAATACCGGTCGTGCCGTATTGAGTGAGGAAACTATCGCGAAATTAACGATAGTTAACCCGGATGATATCCGGCCTGACCAACCGGATCATAATCCACGGGTTTCGGCGTTAACATCACGGCATCTGGCTTATGTGATTTACACTTCCGGTTCGACGGGCATGCCGAAAGGTGTAATGGTTGAACATCGAGGATTCGTTAACCTTATTCAGGATAAAATCAGCCAGTTCGGTATTCATTCTCATAGCCGGATGTTGCAATTTGCTTCATTTGGTTTCGATGCCAGTGTCTGGGAAATTATGATGGCGTTGTGTGGTGGCGCTACTCTGGATATTCCTGCTGATGCAGTTCGTCAGGATCCTCATCTCTTTTGGCGTTATCTGGAAGAACAATCGATCACTCACGCCTGTCTGACCCCAGCGCTGTTGCAGGATGGTGCTGATTTACCGGAGATAAACATCAGGCCAACCTTAATATTGGGCGGTGAAGCGCCAAACCCTGCGCTAATCCAGACATTGCGCGACCGGGCAACCGTATTCAATGCCTATGGCCCAACAGAAATCACAGTATGCGCTACTGTCTGGCGTTGCCCATCAGACTATCAGAATGGATTTATTCCTATCGGGCGTCCGACAGCTAACACTCAGATTTATCTGCTGGATAATGATGGACAGCCAGTACCATTGGGGGTAGTGGGGGAGATATATATCGGTGGTGACGGTGTAACGCGTGGTTACCTCAATCGCCCTGATTTGACTGCTGAACGTTTTCTGGTTGATCCGTTTAATCAGGCACCGGATGCACGGATGTACCGAACCGGCGATTTAGCCCGTTATTTGCCAGATGGTAATCTGGTCTTTGTTGGCCGCAATGATCAACAAGTTAAAATCCGTGGGTTCCGGATTGAACCGGGTGAAATCGAAGCCCGGCTGACAGAATACCCGACAGTGCGTGAAGCTATCGTATTAGCGCTGGGTGAGGGACAGAATAAACGGCTGGTGGCCTATGTTGTGGCAGGTAAGGATCGCGGGCTGGTGAATTCTCTACGAGAATATTTGAGTGCTTCGCTGCCTGATTATATGGTACCCGCCGCCTTTGTATGTCTGGATGCTTTCCCGCTGACCCCTAATGGTAAGCTGGATCGCCGATCCCTGCCGGAACCTGATCAGAATGCCTTTGCTCACCAATCCTATGAAGCACCGCAAGGAGAGGTGGAGATAACTTTGGCTGCTATCTGGCGTGAATTGCTGGGAATTGAAAAAATAGGCCGGCATGACAATTTCTTTGCGTTGGGAGGGCATTCGTTGCTCGCTATGCGGATGATAAACCTTGCCGCAGATCGTGGTTTGATGTGTACATTGAATAACCTTTTCCAATTCCCTGTGCTGACTGAACTGGTATCAAAAATGACATTAGATCCACTGTCTCAGCCGCAAAGCAGTGCGATACCCGTGCGGTCATCCGGAATGGAACCACCACTATTTTTTGTTCCCAGCGGCATGAATGACTACTCTTATGTCTTTGGGTTATCTCAATACATTCATCCCGACTATCCGGTCTATGTATTACCCTGGCCTTCCGTCAATGAAGAGCAGGTATCAACTATTGAAGCATTAGCCGACAAAATGATTACCTTTATGAAATCGGTTCAACCGGAAGGCCAATACCGGATCTATGGCTATTCTTCTGGTGGTGTATTAGCTTATGCCATTGCACAGCAACTTTTGAATGCTGGTGAGACTGTCGATTTTCTGGGGTTGATTGATACGCCTGCTCCTCACTGCTTTAAGCAGCAAATCATTCAGCCAAAACTCCAGTTCCTTGCTGAACTGGCAAAACAGTCGGGTGGGGAGCATGAAGAAAAGATAGCGATATTACATCAGAAAATTGATCAATTGGGTTTGGTTCAATTTATTGCCGCAGCACAAAAGTTAGAACTGTATCCGGCAAACCTCCGCCCTGACTTGATCGCAAGGCGTTGGGAGCAGATGGGAAATTATGTGCAAATGATTAAAGCCTATGAACCAGAAGTACTGGAGATAATGCTCCACCAATTCTACGCAACGGAGCCTTACCCGCAAATTCCTTTCGTTACGGAAACGTTATTACCTTCTTTAAGTATGGAGCCATCGTTAGGCTGGGAACTGGTTATACCTGATACTTTACTCCAGCTGACACCTGTACCGGGCGACCATTTTAGTCTGATGGAGGACAGTACGAATAAAATTATTTTGGCTAAAACCTTAAGCAGGGCACTGGAAATGAATTGTGAAGTGGAAGCGGTGTAATCTCGGGATATTGCAGAGAGAGTAAATAATTACCAATAATATCAAAGCCACCTGTCTATCAGGTGGCTTTTACTTTTAATGATGAGAAGAACCCGCAATATTATTTTGTTCCATTCATACCGGGTTTTATTTATCGAGAGTAAAATATACTACGGTATGTTGTATAATAAGTAATGATAAACATAGGGAAAGTTATAATTAATCCTAAAAGTAGAGGTAACGCAGATATAAAAATGACAATCCCCATTAATAAGAAAAATAGAAACCCCCCGGCTAAATTTTTCTTTACAGCATTCAGGCTCATTAATAATGCCTCACTAAATTTCACATTATTAATGATAATTAACGCCGGAGCGAAGTAAGTTAGGGGCTGTGGATGTTTTGTGAGGGGAATTGGAACGGCATGATGATCTGGTATCCTTGTTTTCGCCAAAAAACCGTTACCTTGAGAACATCATGCCAAGAACTATGTTACCAGCTCCTTTGTGGAATAAGCTATTTTTATTCATGCAACAAAATGAGCTTATCTACAATAAAGAGGAACACCGACTGACTTTCGAAGGCATTCTTTACCGGATGAGAACGGGTACATCAATATGCTAAAGATGATGAGATAGATGAATGCAATCAGTATCCACCTTGATGGTTTTCCTTTGAACATTCTCCATGCATCACCGATCCACGTCATTGCAGCACCAGCTCCTACGGACTGCGCTTCACGAATAAAAACCTCTTTTTCTTGGGGAGGTGGAGTATTTTTATTCTCAGGATTTAAATTAATATCTTGATTATCCATTCTTTTCACTTAACTTGATTAAATGACAATCTATAAATTATAGCCGGAGAAAAGTATTATGCCATGAAACGAAATATTATCTGGCGTGGTTGCGTTAATATAACCGATCCATATTAGTTTCTTGTAATAATTCGATTTAATTTTTAAATCATTAGATGAGATTAATCTTATTTTGGTGCTTATTTTAAAATGGAAATATATGTCGAAAAATATTTCATACGCTTCAATTACGATGTATTAGTAGACTCTTCCAGCCATGTGCTAATAGTTTTTACTAAATTAATAGGCTGTTCAAGTGGTAGCATGTGGCCGGCATTCTCGATAATACGTAATGTGGATTTTGGAAATTCACGTTGCAACGATTGTGCTTCTACCAGCGTTCTTAGTTCATCACAGGCTGAAGCGATGATTAATACGGGGTAATTACGAGGGCTAGATAAATAGGTTGGATTATCGCGTTGCAGCTTTAACTGGTTGATAAATACATCTGGCCCTAGCCGTAGGCTCATCGCGCGGATGAGTTCAATAAGATACTGATTATTTTTATTATTGACATGAAGCGATGTCCGAATGGTAGTTAGGCTGAGTCCGTCAAAGAACCCATTTTTCACTATTTCTGCCGTGCGGAATTTTATTGCTTTCTGATTATCGCTGTCTGGAAAATTTGAAGTAGCAATGAGCACTAAGGCTTCAATCCTTTCTGGTACTAGACTGGCAATCCAGCGAGCAACGTATCCTCCTAAAGAAAACCCCACTAAAACAAATCGGTCTGGTGACATGGCGATATTATGAAGGGCAATTTCTCGAAGATTTTTCCCCAGAGAAATGTCACCATAGACGATATTACCCAACGCAGATAATGCAGGTTCCATTTCCTGCCATAATTTTTTATCAGTCATAAATCCCGGAATTAAAAATAGATTCACTCTTTCTCCTTGCAAACAATTATAAGCTCCGATAATCCTGCTCTGAAAAGAAGTTTATCAGGGTGACTGGATAGCTCTACTCAATCAACGCTTCATAAGAAAATACTGTGGAAGAATCAGACCCTGAGCGATCTGCACGGGTCTGGATAATTTCTTATTGTAGAAGGCCGTATGGAGCACTTAAGGTCTAACCGCAGTAACCTCGATCTCAACGCGCCACGCCGGATTGCCTAATTTTGCCACCTGAACAGTGGTGCGAGCCGGTAGATTAATAGAGTTTTTCTCATTGAAAAATTGAGAGTACCCTGCCATAAATCCTTGAAAATCCATATCTCCGTTGGTCTCTTCACCACCGACCAAGAATACCTGCATCTTGACAACATCTTTCATTCCCAGACTAAGTTCCCCAAGGTGAGTCTGGATCTGCTTCAGGACATTAACGGTCTGCACCTCTGTGTTGCCATACGAGTCAAGTACACTGTCTGGCGCATCTTTCTTTATTTTAGTCGGCACTTTTCCACTAAGGAAAATGATATTTTTACTGTTACTGATTTCCACTGACTCCGAGATCGGCATACCTTCCAGTTTGTGGTAACGAACACTTTCAGCATGTGCGATCCCCCAGATAAAAGGAAGGCATAACAGCATGTTTTTATAACGCATAATACTTTTTCCTTATGAATTGAATCGTGAAAGACTGAACGGAGTCGGATCAATGATCGGTGTCTTACCTGTCAGAATATCGGCTGTAACTTCAGAGGAGGCAGGCCCTTCAGACATCCCCCAAATTGTTGCTGTATTAATGACAAGTCCAGGATATTTTTCTACTTCCGAAATAATAGGAAGTTTGTCAGCCGTTGGGCTGACAACAGCTCCCCATCGTTCTACGATTTCAGAGTTTTTGAACACCGGAAATTCAGCTTTCATACGCTCAAATACATCATCCAAATGCTCATTGTTTTGTGTTGCCGTCGCAACGCGATGTGTTTCAAATGGTGTAACTTCATTCATATCCCATTGAGTCGCTATATTGAATGAGTTAAACAAATCTTCTCCTAGTTTGAATTTCAGTGGCAAACCACCTCTACTCAAAAGGTGAGAAAATTGAGATCCCAATAGGAAACTGTCTTTCACAATCGAACTGGTGAAAATGCGGGGCGCAACGGCGTAGGTTCCATCAGCCTGCTCGCGGAAGTGAACACCATTTGGCAGATGAACATTACCGCGAGGAGCTCCCGAGGCACCAGAAACGCGTTGTTGTGACAAATAAATATTCAGTGTTGGGATATCAATGCCGAGATTTCCCATGAAAAGGCGTGACCAGATACCACCAGCCAGAACAACAGATGATGTTTTAACGGAACCTTTTTCAGTTACGACACCGGATACTTTACCACCAGCAGTTTCGATACCGCGTACCGCGCAGTGAGTGAATATTTTTACCCCGATTTTTTTGGCATACTGAGCCAGAATCGGTACCCCGATTTCCGGATCGACACTCCCTGAATCCTCTTCGAATCCAGCGATTTTCCATGGTGTTTTTGCATTCGCTAGTCGTTTAGTTAATTCATTACCTCCAATAATTCGTGTATTCAAAGGCGTGCCAAAACCAGCTGATTCTCGTGCGGATATAATCCAGTCAATAGAACGAGCTAAGTCCTCTTCACTTGAAGGAACTTCGACACGGCCCTGCGTTCGATAACTGGTATCTGCGCCAATCTTTTCATTCATTCCCCGCCATAGCTTTTTGCTGTAGTGATGCAATGGGAAAATTTCGGGAGAGTTTTTGTAGCTAATAACCTGACTGTAAGCACGGCCTGATTGTTCGCCCGCGATGGCCCCTTTTTCAAACAGAGCAACGCTCATTCCTCTTTCCGTCAGATTGATCGCCGTCAGAACGCCTTGAATACCACCACCAATAATCACAGCATCAGCTTCTTTCGGTAATTCCCCGCCAGTGCCATCTACGGGTAATGCTCTGGATTTAGTGACGATAAATTTACCGTCCCGACGAACCATTGGAACTAAAGCTGAGGCTCCGCTAGCCAAGACACCAGCAGCACCAACTCCTAACAGCAACTTTCTTCGAGAGATTTGCATATTTACCTCGACTGCCCTTGAAAAAGGGCGTTAAGCAACACACTAAAACCCCAATCATTGTTCTGAAAGAGAGCGCTGACTTCAGTCCACACAAAGAAAATCAAGTCGTTGCTGAACTCGCCAACAAAACGCTTGATCCTTTGTTCGTACCTCGCCAAACCACGGAAGGAAAATCACGGAAGGAAAAACTACAGCGAAGAATACCCAATACGCGCCCTGTGTCATTACGAAAAGAATCCCTGAATAATATTGATGAAGAGCACGTCATCTTCCACCACAAACCTATTCTATTTATTAACTATATTCTCTGATCTGCATTCGTCAACGCAGAATAATGTTTGAATTTTATGAAAAAGAGGGTTTAGTACCAAACCTGTGACAAGACCACGGTTTCTAAATGAGTTTTTTATCGAGTGAGAATGCGGATAACCATATTAATAAACTGACCATAAGGTGGACGTAGCAGATCTGTCAGTGACGGATTGTATTTGCGCAAAATAGGCATGGCCTTGGAAAAGGTTTTAAATCCTTCATAACCATGATATTGCCCCATACCGCTTGGGCCTATGCCACCAAAGGGTAAGCCTGTACATGCAAATTGATATAGCGTGTCATTGATGCAGATACTACCTGCGACGATGTGCGATAAAGCCGCCTCAATGTACTTGTTATTTCGGCTAAAACAATAAAAGGCTAATGGGCGCTCATGGCTTGCAATATAGTGGATTGCTTCATCATAAGAACGGTAGGTTTTGACTGGTATCAGGGGGCCAAAAATTTCTTCTTGCATAATGGCGCTGTCATCGTCTGGGTTCAGAACTAGCGTAGGTGTGAAAATACGTTGTTTCAGTGCTTGTTCTTGAGCAGTGAGAGGCATTAGTGGAATGGTTTGGTGACCACGAGTGATGGCATCTTCAAGTAATTTGATAAGACGCTGATACTGGTTGTCATTGATAATACTTGTATAGTCTGGAAAGTTATTTGGTTGGGGATAGCGTTTTGATACTTGTTCCTTAATCTCTGCGATAAACGGCTCAATGACGTTTTCCGGCAATAAAATGTAATCTGGCGCTATACAGGTTTGTCCTGAATTGAACAGTTTGCCCGTTATAATGCGGGCCACCGCTTTTTTCAGATAGGCATCGGGAGCAATCAGTGCCGGAGATTTTCCGCCAAGCTCCAGCGTAACAGGGGTAAGATTTTGTGCGGCAGCAGCCATGACTTTTTTACCATTTGTCTTAGAACCCGTGAACAACAGGTGATCAAAGGGAAGGGCAGAAAAATCGGCTGCAATATCTGCTCCACCTTGTGCGATACTGACGCGATTTTCAGGAAAAATTTTGCTGAGTAGTTTTTCTAAATAGGCATTGGTGTGCGGTGTATGCTCTGAAGGCTTGATAAAAACATGATTACCTGCGGCAATCGCGGCTATTAATGGTATGAGAGTCAAATTCATCGGATAGTTCCACGGTGCCATGATACCAACAACGCCAAGTGGTACATGGCGTATTTCAGCCTTTGCCGGCCATAATTGCCATCCAGCCTTGTATCTTTGAGGTTTAGCCCACTTTTTAAGAGAGCGCAGACAAAGATCAATTTCATTCAACACAATTACTGCTTCTGCCATTATGCTCTCATGCCTAGAACGGTGGCCGAAATCACAAGAAATCGCTTCCGTCATTTCATTCAGGCTGGCTTTAAAATTTTTGCGGAGGCATATCAAATCCTCTAGGCGTTGTTTCTCATCAGGTCGATTTTGTTCCCATGCCTGACGCAGGACATTAAATTGAGTGTTGATTAGTTTTGTCATTGATCTCGCCTTATCACTGAGCGGCTAAAACACCATTGAGCGATATAATAAGTGCTGAGTACCAAAAAGGGGCTTAATGGCGTTTCAAAGTAAAAACGACCATAAGCGAGCAGGCTATCACTGATAGCAAAAAAGATGCCGCCAATCGCCGCTGTATTCGCTGCATGTTGTGCTAAAGGTATCGGATTTTTAAATGGATAGACAATAGCTCTATTAACCGCCACTCCAGCCATGAAAGCCAAAATCGTAGCATAAATAGCAACAGGAACTCTCATACCGTTAGGCAGATTATTCAACAGCCCGATAAATATTAATAATGCGATTATTATAAATATGATAAAGATCGCCAATATAATGAAAACCGTACGAATAATTATAAATTTTGAATGAAAAGAGTGATTTTTAATATCAGAAATAGAAATACTGTCGCAACATAGAGCATAAATGTAAGCGCAATGAGTGAGTAGAAAACAAAATAGGCCAGCCAAAAAATAGTCTTGCGGTAACATTAAAAAAAAGTCACCAGCTGCGGCAAATGTAAGCCCGAAAGCAATAGCGTTGCGGTAACGTCTTGAAACAGGTGTGCGGATTAGCAGAATCCAAAGTACTAACAGTGCCGTAGCAGTGGGCTTAGTTAGGTAATGGAGCCAAATCCATGATGGATTTACAGATTTACTAAGTAAAACACTTGCTATAGCGCTGGCTGAAAGAAGCGTATAAAGTAAACCTATTCTGTTAAAAACACCATGTCGAGGAGTGCAATGATTTGATAACATATGCCTCACCCCACTGTTTCTTTCTTATTTACAGTATCAGAAAAACTGTTACCTGCAACTAACAATTAATTTTGGCTATCTCAGATGACATATGAATATGCTCAGGATATCTCATAGGATGTAGATAATTCCACCGTCACCCAATGTCTGAAAGCATCAAAAACGGCGGATTGCAAGGCATCTTCACTACCCGCGAAATGAGCCAGAAATTGTACGTAACCGCGTACAATAGCCTTTTCGCCGGGAGAAATCGTGCCGCCGACTGGCTCCCAGTATTCAAAACCGAGATTCAGCAGGGCAAAGTATTTACGGTGGAAACGGGGATTGCGGGATTTTTTTAAATCAGCCTACAATACATCGCCGCATTTGATTTTCGAATGCAGGTATTCTCTGGCCGCTGGAGTAACTGGTCGTAGGGTGTTGTCGGAAATTTTGATAAAACTATGCTGCGCCATTCTTGTTCCCTTAAGGTAATGGCACAACAGCGTAAGTTTAGGTTCGGATGTTGAGGCCGATGGTATTATTTTAGCGAGTTACAATCCATTATGCTACCGACTATTTTTTGTTTCGTTCATCAACGAACTGATTAAATATGACTTCTATATCTGGGTAATACCACTGATAAACCCCATAATAAGGATCGTGCCTCAGCAACCTGTCCTGCTCTTCTTGAGAATAATCTCTACCATCACCAAATTTATCAATAAAATTACGGGTCATATTATACTCTGGACGAAAGTACGTCGTTGGATACATTCTCGTTCCCCCTAACGCACCTTTTACTGGCATATCAAGATGATTAGCTAATTCTTGAGCAAGATTACTTTTTCCAGAGTTACAGCCCACTATCCTAACACTTTGAATATTTTCTCCTTTTTTCTTAAGTTCGGTTAATAATGCCGTGATCGTTTCGCAAAAATCACGCAAATTCATTCCAGGATTATAATTATTCGAACACGCTCCCGAAAATAATATGTCTCCCGACATTGAGGAAGCTGAGTGCCCTACAATATTGAGCCTGACTCTAAATTTAGGGTTGCTTGGTAAATCTAAAAAATAATGAAATCGCTTCTCCTGATGAAAGCTCAATACAACTGTTTTTTGCATCAATACATCATGAGGCATTAGCCTAATATTGGTAATTGTATGCCGATACTGTCCCATATCTCCCTCCTACATTAAATTCAACTTTTAATATACGGGCCAGATACAATCTGCAAATGCAACGATATGCAGAAATAACACTTTATGACATTAATTTCAGTTCATGCCAGCCTCCTGCTGGTGTTGACGTTGGGGTGCCTTACGTTCTGTCGGAGATTTAGCCAAGGTGTGGCGTCCTGAGCTTTGTAAACCGAGTTCTGGGTACGGATCAATCCACCAACATTAAATGTGTGAATATTCTCAACGGTGATGTAATGATTTCAGCGCCATCTAAATGCAGATATCAATCGTAATCGTGTAGTGATGCGATTGATTTTTTATCGTTATTTATCATTGTGTTGTGTTGACTTCAGCTTCTTGGTTTTTTCTACTTATTAAAATATACATTTGAAAAAGTAAGGTTTGAACAATAAAATGGTGTGGGTCATTAACCCCACTTTTTACGTAGAGCAATCAATAAATATTGGGATCAGGAAGCAGTTATGCACAATGAAGATGAAAAAAATGCAGAGAAACAATCATTGATTGTGCTTTCCAGTGAGCAAAAAAATCAGGGAATGGGCATGTCAATATCGGTACCTGGTAATCAGGTATATGACAATCCGGCTATTGCCTATCTTGTCAGTTTGGGATCAAAACGAAGCCGACAGACAATGAAATCATTCCTTAATATTGTGGCAAAAATGTTGGGGTATCAGAATGTACGGGATTGCTTATGGAGTGATTTGCGGCGACATCATATACAGGCAGTGATGGAAATGCTCTCTGATTCAGGAAAAGCTCCAGCAACAATTAATACTTATCTTTCAGCTCTGAAAGGTGTTGCTTTAGAAGCATGGACAATGAAACAACTTGATACCGATAGTTTTCAGCACATCAAACAAGTACGGTCTGTCAGGGGAAATCGTTTACCGAAAGGGCGGGCGCTTGAGCGACATGAAATTAAAAATTTATTTTATGCCTGTGAAGATGATATCAGTACAAAAGGTTTACGTGATGCAGCCATTATTGGCATTTTGGTGGGGTGCGGTCTGCGCCGATCAGAAATTGTTTCATTAGATATGAAAAGTATTATTTATCGCGAACAGGCATTAAGAGTAATGGGAAAAGGTAATAAAGAGCGTTTATCTTATATGCCGGAGGGAACATGGAGACGATTAAATCGTTGGATAGATGAAGTTCGCGGTGATCATGCCGGTCCATTATTTACCCGTATCCGGCGCCATGATGATGTGACAGATAGTCGTCTCTCAGATCAGGCTATTTATCATATATTGGAAAATCGCAGAGTTGAAAGCGGGATAGAAAAATTTGCTCCGCATGATCTACGCAGAACTTTTGCTTCAGCCATGCTGGATAATGGCGAAGATATTGTCACAGTCAAAGATGCGATGGGGCACTCAAGTATCACAACAACTCAAAAATATGATCGACGTGGAGATGAGCGTTTGAAAAATGCAGCCAGAAATCTGAATTTCTGACGAGTTATATCAGCCAGACGAACATAATATTTAACAGGGACTAATTTCCCGCCGCAAGCGGCGGGGTTGTCTATTATTCATCCACATTAATCGGGCAAACAAAACCTTCGGGTTTAATTGCCAACAAATCACATTTCAATCGGCCAATCACATGTTCGGCAGTATTACCAAGAAATGCGGCAGATAAACCGGTACGGCCAAGAATACCTAAAACGACCACACCTGCATTGAGTTCATCACAAATTTCGGGAATGACATTTTCCGGTAAACCTTCCTGAACGTGAGTTTGCTCTTCACTAATACAAAATTTTTGTCTTAGCTCTTTCATTGCGACCAAATGCTGACCACGTAATGCTCGGTTATATACATTGGGATCAAAATCAGGGAGTTCTGTTGCGATGTTCAAAGGAGCCGCAGGGTAGGCGCTGACCAGATGAATCCGAGGTTCTTTCACAATTCTGTTGGCAAGATCCTGTGTTTCATTAACTAACTTCAGATTAAGTTCATTATGATAGGATTCTTCATTTGATAAATTGACGGCAACAACAGCAGAACCTTTCTCCGGCCATATCTGATCTTTTACCATCCAGACAGGGCAAGGGCATTTACGCAACAAATGCCAGTCAAGCGGCGTAAAGATTATCGATTCCAGCAGGGAATGTTGATGTGCCATCTTTAATAACAAATCATGCTTCCCGGAGATAACTTCCTGAATAATCGCTTCATAGAAACGATTATGCCAGACTACCTTGATTTCAATATCAATCCCGGATTCAAGATAGTAGTGCGCCTGTTGTTTTATCCAGGCGATCCGTTGACCAATAACACCTTTACGCATAGCGTTTCTTTCTTCAGGAGAAAGTAACGTGGTCATATCGTATGAAAGATCATAAATGGGTAAGAAAGCTTTAATCCGGCCACCATTACGTTGCACGATATATACCGCGCGTCTTAACGCTGGCTGATCATCCTGATTCGGATCAATTGCAACTAAGAGGTTTTGATAGTTTGCCATATTAATCCCTCGCAGAGGCTGGATGTAATTTTTGTACGGAAGATAAACTATAGACAACTATAACAGGGGATAGGGTAGCCAGATCAGTAAAATATAGTGATCTGGCTTAAATTTTGAAACAACGCTATGTTACATTTGTATGGGCTTTGCCTGCCAGTTCAGTCAATTTTTCCATATTTTCGACAGCGATATACTTACCTTTAACGCTTAAAATACCATTTTTCTGGAATCGTCCAAGCAGGCGGCTGATTGTTTCAACGGTCAAACCGAGATAATTACCGATATCACCGCGGGTCATGGTCAGACGGAATTCACGGGGAGAAAAACCGCGTTGGGCAAAACGACGGGATAAATTATAAACAAACGCTGCCAGTCTTTCTTCTGCGTTCTTTTTGGATAGCAAAAGGATCATTTCCTGATCACCTTTGATTTCACCACTCATCAAACGCATCATCTGTTGGCGAAGATTTGGCATTTTTCCGGAAAGATCATCCAGTGTCTCAAACGGGATTTCACATACCATTGAAGTTTCCAGAGCCTGAGCAAAGCTGGGGTGTTCAGTATTTATAATGGCATCGAACCCGACTAAATCACCAGCAAGATGAAAGCCTGTGATCTGCTCGTCACCTTCTTCGGTGATAGTGTAACTTTTAATAGTCCCAGAACGGATAGCGTAAAGCGATTTTAGTGCATCACCAGCTTTAAAAAGCGTTTGCCCTTTTTGGATTGGTTTTTTACGCTCAATAATATTATCAAGCTGATCGAGTTCATGTTCGTTTAAAGTGAAAGGAATGCATAGTTGGTTAATACTGCAATCCTGACAGTGGATTGCACAACCACCTGATTGAATTCGCCTGATAATACGTTTTTCCGGGACCATAGGAAGCGCTCGTTAGAAATTATTGATGCCTGTCAATTTAACATATTTCGGTTGCTCTGATAAGAGCTTGCTTTTTATGTTAATTACTCCCAGTTATTATTGAAGAAGAAAAAAATGAAATTTTGCTGCGATTCATGCATAACTTGCGTAAAATCTTGCATACTCGATATAACATTTCAATTAAACTTAAATTACATTAATAATATATACCCTTGGTCTTTCAAGTCGCTATTTTGTTGGATGAACTCAATCAAATTGCTGACTATGCACCCGGAACACGCTTTTTTAGCCGCGATGCATCTTGAAATCCATTGAGTATAATACGTTGTAATAGCGGTGGTTTTACAAATAAATGGATGGATTAGCATGAGTGAATGGCTGTTGATTGCATTTACAATGATAGTGCAAAGTTCTATTGGTCTGGTATTGATGAGTGCACTTTATACTCATTTTTTTAATCGCAAAGCAGGGACAGGGCAGAAACCAGAAGCTGTACTTGTTCGCAGAATTTTAGTCATCAGCAGTATTCTAGCCGGAATAGGGCTGCTCTCTTCTTTGGATATCATAGGATACCCATTCAGCGTATATCAGTTATTACAATTACATAACATAATGCAGGAGTGGATAAATACAGAAACAGCACTGGCTGCTATCTATTTTATTACTCTGAGTTTATATACGCTTTTTGTCCTGCTTACCAAGCAGAGCCATGCATATATTATGGCGGGAATTAGCGTTATTGGATTAGTTGATATTCACTACATGGTTAATATTTACTCTAATAGTGACATAATTACCTGGACAAATGTTAACACTTATTTTCTGTTTTATGGTGCAGTCTTTACTCTGGGGCCGGCACTGTCATTATCACTTATTGGTCAGTCTGGCAGGCAGTTCATGCGGGAAAAAATTCCGACTAAATTGCTCATGGCAGCACTAATCATTGTCTTTATCAGTGTGACAACGCGCTTAATTGAACAGCCAGCATACATGGGTTGGTTAGTAGAAGCAGTCACTGATGGTGAAACTGAAAATATCATTTTTCCCCACCAACCCGAAATTAACCTGAAAAGCGCATTTGGCTTCAGGATGATAACTTGGTGTTTATATATTCTTGCCATGACGATATGGGCCTATACATTGTGGAAAAGCAGAAATAAAACACTCATTCGCACAAGTTGTCCCATCTTATCAGGAACAATGATCATGCTGGTGGCTGAAATAATTAACCAATATATCTTCTTTGCAATGAGTAACGTCTAATTATTACTCAGTTAATGAGTGCATACCCTCCATTTATTCCATTCTGCACAATAAAAAATGTAACACCAATACTTATTTTTATGTGCAGAAATACACCTTTTATCCATAAAGTCATATAAGTAGATAATTTCAGCTACTGATCTCTTTTTTCATTCATTTCTTTGTGCCCGTGCACAAATTCAAAGTATTTGTTAATTTCTTATTAAAGTTTTCGATCGTATGTTTTATATCTGTATCCGTAGTTTGATTCATATAATGAATGGTTAATAAATAACAAAAAATAATAATCAGTGAGGATATTGTAATTATGCCTAAGCTATTTAATCCTAACTTAAATATTGATGCTCTGTTTTTAGGTCCAAAGTCAGAAAATGCTGTGTTCTTCAAAGAAATGATAGATTATGCAGTCAGTGAACACATGCACTGGCGTTCGGGCTTTCATCCTGAAGACGCGGCATTAGTAACATCTGTTGATCGCTATGAGCATAACTACAGAGAAACACTGTATCGAACTGAAGGGATACTTAATCAGTTGTCAGCAAAACTAAAAAATTCCTCTATCCCTTTCTTTTCTCCCCGTTACCTTGGTCATATCAACGCTGATACTCTGATGGTTTCTAACCTCGCTTATGTCATGGCGATGATGTACAACCCGAATAATTGTTCTTATGAAGTATCACCAACAACCACTGAACTTGAGATCGAATCAGGTTTAGATCTCTGCCGCATGTTTGGCTACGATCCACAACGAGCTTGGGGGCACATTACTTCAGGCGGTACAGTAGCAAACTACGAAGGCCTTTGGGTTGCCAGGAATTTGAAAACACTGCCTTTTGCTATTTCTCAACATCCTGAAACTAAAAATTTGCTCAGTCACAAATCCCCAAAACAGTTAATGAATATGCCCACAACAGAAGTGCTTGATTTAATCAGTGAGTTAAAAGAACAGGGAATATTTAATGAAATCCGTGATCTGACGTGTCGTGGTTCAGGAGTTAAACCAGAAGTTATAGGTAAGCTACTTGTTCCACAATCGAAACATTATTCCTGGGTCAAAGCAGCGGATATCTTCGGTATCGGTCAGGAGAATATTATTCCTCTACCTGTGAATGCAGAGTATCAGACTGATGTTGCCAAAATGCGCGAAATTACACTTTCCCTTATTGAGAAAGGAGAAGCCATTTTAGCTATGATTGCAATGGTAGGGACAACAGAAGTCGGAGCTATTGATTGTATTGATGAAGTCATTGCATTAAGAAAAGAGTGTGAAGAACATTATGGCGCATCATTTTATATTCACGTTGATGCTGCCTATGCCGGATATGCCTGCTCTTTGCTACTGGATGAGCAGGGGAAATTTATGGAATATGATGAGTTGGTTAAGAAGCATCAGGAACTTGGTTTGACTCCTGAAAATATTATTTGGCCTAAACCGGCAGTCTACCAGAGTTTCAAGGCATTGAAACATGTTGATTCTATTACAGTTGATCCCCATAAAATGGGTTTCATCCAATATTCTGCCGGGGCTATCTGTATGAAGGACAAAAGAATTCTTGATTTAATTTCCTCTCGTGCAGCTTATGTTTTTCAGGATAGTTCCCCTCAAAGCGATTCATTAATCAATAACTTCTCAAACAATAATAAGAATATATTAGGCTCTTCCATTATGGAAGGCTCGAAATCAGGGGCGACGGCCGCTGCATTATGGGCAGCTCATAGGTTATTGCCTCTAAATATCAGTGGATATGGCAAAGTCATAGCCGCAGGGATCGTCACAGCAAATTGGTTATTAAATCATATAAAGAATATGCAACCGATAAAGGTTGGAAAATACCAATTTGAAATACATATCATGCCATCTCCTGATTTTCATATGATTAACTTTTCTTTTAAGGAAATCGGAAATGATAGCCTGCTGAATCACAATGCTCTCAATAAACGGCTCTATGAACTCTGTTCATATTCCACCGAGCGTGCTTATACCAACGACTTCATCACATCATCGACAATGTTGGGTTATAAAGATTATGGAGATACTCCCCGGCATTATGCTGAACAATGTGGTTTTAGCCAGAGCGAATGGGAAAAAATACATCATATATATGTATTACGGGCAGCAGTAATGACACATTGTTTACGTGATCAAGAACACTTCGAAGAATATTGGGAGCAATTAAAATCCATTTTTGTGAAAAAATTAATTCAGCTTGTTGATGAACAAGAAAAATCATTATATCAAAAATCAGATTTCAACATTTCATTTCTTAGCTGATACGAGAAGAGAATATACCCAGTAAAATTTCAAGTTGTATCTCAGAAGTAAGGACACTGCAAACTCAGTTGACCCGGTCAAAGCCGGGTCCTCCATGAAAGGATATGTGAGCAGAGCCAACAAAAGGGCAATCTGAGAGCGAAGAGGACCTTGTTTAGTATTTTGTGTAATCGCCATTTTCGTTTAAACGTGACCGTCTAAACGGTCACCAAATTCAATCATAAAACGACTCATCGCAAGACGCCAATCTTGGATAG
>NZ_CAWQJR010000163.1:0-37997 GCF_963894935.1 Xenorhabdus sp. PB61.4 | reverse complement strand
AGCCAGTCACTGAGGTGTACCCAGATATTAGGATCTTCTTTCATCTTCATATTTCCACCCCATCAGAACAATGGGCGTCCGTGGGGTGAGTCTGTGGTCGCCCCTGTGAGTGAATAGTTAGTGGGAGGTCGATATCGGAATTCCGACATCGGATATATTTCAATTAGTTAGGGTGACGCCGCAATAGGATATACTGAGGTTGTAGGAGTGATTGCGGTGGCGAATTTCTTATGTGTGGAGCTAAGTCGCTATATGTGAAGTTAGCTTCACATATAACCAATACGAGGACTGTTTCGATATAGTCCAAAGCAAAAAGGCCGTCGAAACGGCCTTTTGTTCAGTTTTTACTTCACCAAACGCAAACTAGGATATTTTTTTGAGCCATAAAGTGATTTCATTTCACTGTCATGTAAGTTAAATACTGATGCGAGCTCATTCGGGTTATATCCCAGCTCCGCACTGATATAGCTGAACATTTCATCCAATAGTGTGGGTTGTTCTCCATTAACATCGAGTTTAATGGGTTCATCCACCCTATAACCCCTGGCTGACATTTGCCGCCATATCCAATCGCTTTGTCCCGCAGTTATAGCGCCTAATGCCTTCGCCCTATAAAATAGAGCTGACATTGAAACTCTCCAATGTGGTTTCATATAAGCTGCTCTCTCCAAAGAAATATTTTTAAGATCAGAATATATTTCTTTAGCAGGCATTAAAAACTCAGCAGCAAATGTATTAGCTTCATCTTCCATGGTATAGCTTGGAAATTTATGCATAACCAAGTGACCAAGCTCATGCGCTAATGTAAACCGGTATCTATCAACAGGCTGGTTTTTATTGATAAAAACTAGCGGAGGCACACCGGGAATATGGTAGCTGATGCCGGATAATCCAGCATCTTCCATATCACAGTTAATAATGACAATCCCAGCCCGCTCCATCACCTCAATCAAGTTTTTGATAGGACCTTTGGGTATATACCACGCCTTACGAACATTTTGAGCAATAACCTCTATGGAATCTTCATAATCGCTGGGATCATAATAGGGAAGCTCATATTCCGGTTCAAATTCAACAAACTGTAATAATTTACGGATATGAATAATCCTAACATTGATTTCAGCAACGAGCTTATCAAGAACTTTTATCCCAACAGATGATTTTTTCCTGTACATAGGGTGGGCACTGATGGGACCACCATATAATCGCTCCGGTTGTGCAAAAAAACTCACTGGACAATCCAAAGCAGAAGCTAAATTATCTAACTGGTCGTCTGTAATTACTCTAATCCCTTGCTCAATTTTAGAGAGAGTACCTTGAGTAATCGATGATCTGTGAGCCAATTCTTTTTGACTCATTCCAAGCATTTTACGCCTTAGCTCAATAAGATCTGGGCGTATCGCTGATTGATGTTTAGCCATCGTGACCATTTTGAACCTTCATATCGTTTTGGTCCGCCTTTCGATTTCGAGACTTAATGACTTTCTTAGCCACGTCACTATGACGTACAGAAGTGGTATTCGCCTCTTCTTCCGGCAGTTCTATAACATTATTTTCAGCAGTCAAATCTATAGCCCACGCTACAAATTTGTCTTTTCTCTGTGTAAGCGCAATCTTATCTACGCCGATACCATCACGATCCAATACATAGAGCAGCTCTAGCCGAACTTCTCCTCCGAACATATCAATTTCAGGATCATGAAATTTCAAAGTTGTTTGAGTGGGATAATTTGACGACAAAAAATTGGAATCGCCTTTCTTAAAACGAATAAAATATCGTCCATCCACAACAAACCCTTGATTGTAAGGGATTCTGGCAAACCTTATATCACCATATTCCCCAGTATCAATTTCATTAAACATCTCATCAAAAAACTCATTCCATATTATGTTGGCCCTAACTCTCTTATGATGCATGTGTGGTGCTACAGGGTTATTAATCCATCTATTCCAAGCAGCATATACCGCTTTGCGGAATAAGTGGAAAAACGGAGAAAGAGCCTCCTGAGCTTCTTCTTTTGTAATGAGGGACATGTAATCGGGAACCTATTGTTGTTTTATCTGTAAAACATAATAGCAGCAACGACAAATTTAACAACAAAATATTCCTAAAAATATTCCAACTATTTTATTAGTTTGTTTTTATTAGAGATATTTAAATGCAAAAGGCCGCATAAGCAGCCTTGAATGAATACCATGCCAGCCATTATTCAGATAGTAACTATTGTCTGAGAACGGGGAGCATGGACTTTCAACAATACCGTCATCCAGACGGTAGCCTGAGTAGACGCACCTTAAACAGGTCTTAATGCCTCTCAAGGAGGTGACAAGGATATTACTCTGAACATCCCGAACTCACGGGATTTCGAACTACTGCATATTTTGCAGGGGTTGAATAAATCCATCGAACTCATCGCACCATTCGAATTCATCTTTTATGGGGTGATCTCTTTTCCACCGGAAATCATATTAACTAACTGATTTATATAACATGAATGGATGTTCTCTAATCCCGAACAGTATGTTGACCGCAACACCTAAAATAACACTTAATATATTGATTTAACTACGATATAGGCGTTGATCGTAACGTTCACTTTGAGCTGTAAACTCTAAATTGACTACTGGTAGATGTAAAAAAGCCCCGCGAGTGCGAGGCTATGGAATTCTATTTTATTTCAACGAGAGGCAATAACCCATCGTTGGGATAACGATAGGCTATTTCCGCCACCGAGTCAATATCATTTATCTATTATTTAATAACTATATGGTAATATTTTCTCTTTTAGTTAACTCTGATAGAACATAATCAGCCCTCTTTTCCTCTTTGAAGCACTCCTTAATTAACGATTCATAGAGCTGCTTAAAATTCCTTCTCCATGAGGTTTCAGGTAATTCCATTACCTCATCACAGATAGCTCGCCTGACATCTTCTGCTGGTAATCTGGAGTACCCACGCCCTGAACATTTTGGACAGATCTTGTAAACCGGAATACCCTGTAATTCAGTCTGCTCCCTATCCAGAACCTCCCCCCGACCATTGCAACGGCACGAATGGCTCACTTCACCTTTCCCTTTGCATGTTGGACAAGCTACTTTCACCACCTCTCTCACTTCACGAGATTTAGCGTATGATGACGGGATAATTTCCGCTCCCATGCTTAAATTAGCTTTAACGAGCGTTCGCTCACGCCAAGGTGTGTATGTCTTTGTAGAAAACACCTCCGCCTCGATAAACCCGTCATCACAATCCGAACACGGCTTCTTACTGGCTGCACTCCTCGCATAATCCTGAAAGGCATAATTTGCGAGTATTCGCAGGACGCTTTGCTTAACATCCTCATCAAGTTTTGCAATTGCACTGTGCTTATGAACCTGAGTCAGTGCATACTGATAGAGACTCTCCACTGCTTCATCGGGTTTATTGATCCCCTGTTTCGCCAAAAACAGCTCAATACCCATCCTCGCCTGAGCGGACGCCAATCCTAGTGAGGCCATAACATCGGTAATTGAAAAGGAATCAGTCGCTGTTGCGGCTGGAGAGTCACTGAACATAATGCCCTTGGGTGAAAAGTACTTGGGTAATGATTCTAATTTCATTTTATCCTCAGATTTGCCTTTGCTTTTCTTACGAAAGTTGCGATGCCAGAGCGACTAACATCAAACTTTTCTGCCACTTCTTTTTGGGTTAATCCTTCCGCCAACAGCCCCAGAATTAATGGCGCGTCAGCGGGGTGTAGCTTGTAAATTTTGCTGTGAGTGATGTTATAGAATTCAGGGCGTTCATCATCGCGTGTTGTCCATGCCGGGCGCCGCCCCCGATGTTTTCCACACTTTCCAACTGTCAATCGCCCTTGTGGTCTCTGGTTGATTGCATAGTGTTCTTTATTCTCCAACCGACGCTTCCTTGCGTAAGCCTGAGCCTCTTCGAAGTTGGTGAAGATCATGGCGCCAACTCCCATATTTGAACGTCAAGCCGACCTCCTTTAATCACGTCACCTCTTACCATACGAATGTCATCAATGAGACTGTCATCAGCAATGACGCCACTTTGCGTAAGTGAATCAAGAGGAGCTTTGAATAGGTTGTCTAAATCTCGGTTGCGTCTATCTGGTGGGCTGGCGACTATTTCAATTCTTAATCTGCCTGAGAGTTGGTATTGCTGATTGGCTAATTTGACTTGTTGAATAATGAGTTCTGTGTATTTCCTGCCCTTATCACTTTTTATTTTCCTGCCTCGAACAACAGTGTAAAGGTGATTATTCCCGGGCGGCCATGGCAGTTTTAAATTGTAGGATTTCACGTCAAATCTTACCCTCCGACAGCAATATAGATTGCGTCCTGATGACTCCTTCCAAGTGAGCCATATGTGCATAGTCTGCATCTATCTGTCTCGTTCTCCGGTCTATTTCATCGTGACAAGCTGAACACGCCCATGCACCAAACAAATCATGCGGTTTCATCCCTATACCACAAATGCCTGCCATTCGATAATGAGCCAGAACTACGGTCTCACTATTCCCGTTACAGATACCCGGAATTCTGACCTGACATTCCCGACCTCGTGCTTCCTTCCGTAAATTTGCCACCTTATCCCCCTAAAGCCAGTCCCATAGTCAGTGTGATTGTTATCCAAAAGAGTGTGAATGTGAGGTATTTCACTGCTCCTGCCTCCACTTGAGTTTCATGTACTCGCTGTCATACGGAATGGTCAGTGCCAGACCAAATTGAGCACACCACGCTTCAACCCGGCTCATGTACTGATACATATCTCCGGTGTCCAGTTCCGATGTCTTCCGCAATTGCTCTTTTTTGTATATCTCGCCAGTCACAAAATCGGTGTACTCGATTTCCTCAAAGCCCAAATAAGTAGCCTTTAAATCGTGCTTAACCTTTTCCGGCGTCATCCACGTACGACCAGACTTAATCAGGTGTTTACTGATTTCGTCGTACCATTTGTGAGACAGGTTATTTTGAGAGAGGCTGCGTTTGGGTTTGTAGGGTTTTACTGAGATGCTGAGTTTTTGGTGCGTGGCGAGTAGTTGCTTGAGGTTATCGTAAAATAGTTTCTTATTAGATTCATGAAGACAAAAGCTCTCCATCCTCCACCCTCCGACAAACAAAATTACTCAGATCCACTTTCTCCACACCGATATCTGCGTTCATATTCCTGCGCCTCGGTGAGACCATTTTCTCGCATTCTTTCTTGGTGAGTTTCTTATCTGAGTTCCTGAGCCAAGTAACAGGTAAACCACCGGCTCTAGTGATGGTGGCTGTGATTTGGTGTTTCATTTCAATGCCTCCAATAATGCCAATCGATAAAAAGCGTATCCTCTTGGGTAACAACGAATAACTTTGCGGTGTAAATGACGATCTCTTCCGATATTAAATGGGCTACACCTTCTTCTTCTCATCAGAATTGCGTTTACTTGCTGGTCGTGTTGAGTTTCATCACCGAGATTATTTTTATGAAAAATAAAATTTGACTTCATTCTGCCTCCAGTAGTTCATCAGGGATTTCAACTTCGTCGCCCATTTTTGCGGAGACTAAGGCTCGACAAAGCGCAATTTTTGGTGTTTGACCTCCTTCCACTTTCCAAATGGAAACGTCATCCACTGTTACCGCTTTACAAGATGCCACCCAAGGGGAATCAGTGCACATACGGGTTAAACTATCTAGATATTCATCAATCAACTGTCCGCATACCTCCCAATCCCACGACGGAGCATACTCAGAGGCTATCACCACGCCATTAGGTGTTGAGTATCCGTTGTAATCCGCCATTTTTTGCCACCCTTGAGCCAACGCCACAGCCCAATCCAACGCCTTACCTGTCAACTCACTTGTTTTGATTTTCATTTTTTAAAAGTCCTCAGCCAGTAGCTTATAAATTGATCTTCATCGTCGGATAGACCATTTTTATATTTCTCTCTGGTTTTTCTGTGATAGTGCATTTGGATAATGGCAAAAAGCCAGAAGCATGTGGGATACAAGGTGATAAGTAATAAGAACGTTATTAGCTTTACTATAAATTCAGGCAACTGCCTAATCTCATAATCTAAAAAATCATCTACTCCATCTCTGCTGAGTATGTATTTTACTGACCTTAAAATGCGATTTAATTGAGAACAAATAACATCACCAAATGTATAATCATACCCAGCTATAACAGCCCAATACGGGTGATCTAAATAATGTTCCAGCATCACGGGATATTGTTTGTAATACCTCATCTCAAAAGTCCTTACGGTGGGTTAAAATTCAATTTCTTCGTAGTTAGATTCACTTTTAAAATGTTTTAGATCGAGTGTTTCCAAACCTCCATGCGCATTCGTAAAGTAATACGTTTTTTCAGCACCCGGCGCATGTCTTGATTTAGTGCAAATAATTTCGGTGATCCCTTTCATCTCGGTATTGGGGTTGTATTTTTCATCGCGGTACACCATGAAAACAACATCAGCTTCTTGCTCAATAATTCCCGATTCTCTCAAATCTGCGTTAACCGGCCGTTTATTGCTTCTCTGTTCCAAATTACGGTTTAACTGAGCCAGCGCAACTACTGGGCATTTCAACTCCTTAGCCAGATTTTTTAATCCTGTCGCGATCTCGCCAACTGACTGATTCATATTGTCAGGATTGGTCATTTTCATTTTTTGCAGGTAATCAACGATAATTAGACCAAGCCCCCCTGTTTTCTTGTGCATCCGTCTAGCTTCTGCCCGTATTTCATTGATACTCATGGATGACTTATCGTTGATGTGGATAGGAGAATCTTTGATATCATCCAGAGCATGGGCTAGTTTCCCCCATGATTCATCCATCATGTGCTCTCTGTTTCTCTCACCCAATAAATCCTCTTTCTTGATGTTGGCGTGATGAAAAGCTATACGCTCAGAGATCTGCCATGTGGGCATCTCAAGACTAAAAAACATGACTGGCTTTTTCTTACCTACTGCTACCGTTTTGGTTATCGCTGTACTCATCATGGTCTTGCCCATACCCGGTCTGCCGCCAATCACGATGAAATCCGTGTTATTAAATCCACCGAACGCCTTGTCAATATCCGGCATACCAAGCACTGTCTTGTGCTTCCATATATCGCCGTTAATCATCGATTCAATGATTTCTATCGACTCCTCAACGCCTGCCATGATGTGGGCCGTTCCACCCTCATTGGTGGTTCCTAGCTTTGATATCTGGTTTTCAATATCACCGGCAATATCCTGAACGGCATTGACTCCACTCTGAGTAATTCTGGAGATCCCTGTATGCAATACAGACAACATCTCACGGGCCATTGATAGTTGCTTGAGTTTATCAACATAGACTGGCAATAGTTGAATACTGGGAATATTCTTTGCGCATCCAGCAATGTAACCAAACCCGCCACAATGTTCAGCATCACCACTCTGCTCAAGCTCGCTGTTCAGCAATAACATATCGATCCGGCTGCCAGCGGTATTGAGTTTTTTCATACCTCTCAGAATCAGCCTGTGAGCCACAGAGCTAAAATCACTTTCTGCCAGTGTCTCAACCGCATTGATTGCCCAGTCTGCATATTCATCACCAGATACCAGCACACCGCCAATCACTGCCTGTTCTGTGTAAATGTCAGAAAATTTTTCCATGTTACCCCCCGTGACGCTTTGCGATGTATTCCCGTTTTGCCTGCTCATAGACCTGCGGCCAGTTCTCCGGCTTGAGTACCCAATCCAATGTCAGCCACGGTTTTTCTTCCAGTTGGCTGAACAATGACGACTGACTAATCAGCTCAAAGCATGTCTCCATGTGCTGAACCTCACGCCAGCTCCCCTTGTTGGTTTTTCCGTTCCAGACAGTTTCAAGGTTTCGGTAGGCAGGTCTGCGTGATGTCCATTCCTGAGCATCAACACTGCGAGCAGGAATTTTGTTATTCCAGAGCGTGATTAATTCTGTGTGAGGGCAGTCAGTAGGGTTTCTGTCAATCCGCTCTTTCCACTTAACCGCATCTGACAGGTAACCATCGAATCGGGTCATGCGGAACAAGTTTTCAGGTTTTAATTTCTCTCCGTACTTCCATTGGGTTACCGCCCATTCAATGACCAACTTGATTTCATCTGGCGTGTAGCACTCCCCTTTGCTCTTCACGGTGGAGAGCGCTTTCAGGATTGGAGCCGTTGATTGAAATCGTGAGTGAGTGAGCTGGTTAAAATAATCCAATATTTCGAGAGCGAGTTTTTCTTCCCCTGTGGGGGTAAGGGGGATCTTTTCTTTATTATCTTTAATAGTATCTTTTGTGTTTAGCTGAATTGGCTTATTTTCTTTAGCTGTTTTAGCTAAACTTTTATTAGCTGATTTAGCTAAAGGTTTGCTATTTCGGCTAACATCCATAATCCATTCAGACGTATTCAGGTTTACCCCTATCGTATTACCTTGTTTAATCAATATTTTTCTTTGTAATAACTCCTTAATTTCAGTACTAACATGAGTATGGTGCAAACTGATCATTTCAGCTATTTGAGTATTGGTTGTCCGGTCAAATCGTTTATGCCAACCAAACGTTTTTTCAATAATGGCTTCTATAACTCGATACTGTCTGAATGTGATACCATCATTGCTATGCTTCATCATCATCAGCTTTACTTCACGAGGCGTTTTAATGAACTCAATATCACCATTCACACTTCCCTCTTTTACTTTTGTTATTGGCTGACGATAATCAGCCATTCTTGCAACGTTACTCATGGCGATCTTCCCCAGTCAGCTCTTCCCGATGTTCCTTGCGTAATTTTGCATCTTCCAACGCATCACGCAGTTTCTTCACCCCTTCCTTGGTCACGGAACGAGCCGCCTTATCGCGCAGGTTATTTTTATGCACGGCGCTGTGATTAAATTCGGTTTTCATGTATACTTACCTCGTTGTTGGTGGCTTTAGAGTGGGCTTGCATACCTCTTCTTCATCGAGATACCAACACTCCAAACTGTATAAGAGGCCCTAGTTGTTTGCCCAACTGGGGTTTTTCTTTTTATCCCGCCTGTAATTCCCATCGGTAACATTCCTAAAGTGAAATGACAGTTAGACTTTGTTTAGAAAATAAAAAGAGAGATCAACTATCCTGAGATAGTTAACTGTTAAACGACTGAAGCTGGTTGATGAGTGAGCCTTTACGGGATAATAATCCCGCTTGCCTGAGAGTAGCCCTACCTCCCGGCGCTATTTCGATTTGCTAGGGTTCACCAGTAGCTTGTCGTGAGGGCAGATTGTTAAAGAGCGAGTATTGCTATTTATTTTTCACTAAGTCAGTTAGAGGAATGCCGAGTTTCTCGTGGATCTGCGCATATCTTGCAGGCGGTATATAACCTTTTTTAATCCACTGCCTAATAGCCTGATCCCTGATGTTCAATATCCGGGCTAACGCTGGAACTCCTCCAGCTTTTTTGATCGTTACTTCCAATGCACTCATGTGAATTTTCCTTCTTCGTTAATGGTTATAAAACAAAATACAAGAAATACTTTAAAAAGTAAAGTTTAACTTGCTATGAAAATAAAAGCCTCGCTTGTATATTTGAGACATGAAAACTATGCATGAAAGAATCAAGCAAGCTCGACTTGCAAAAAAACTAACTCAAGCCGAACTAGCGGAAAGGCTCGGTATTAGTCCGCAGTCTGTACAGCAATGGGAATCAAAAACAGAACCCAAAAAATCAAGGTTAGTAGCGCTGGCATCTGCCCTTGATGTTGATGTGAATTGGCTTTTGTTTGGTGAAGCTCACAAAAAAGATACAGGTCAAGTTCCGCCCGAAAGTGAGTGGTCAAGCATTGCACCATGGGATAGCGAAACCCCATTAGATGGCGATGAAGTAGAAGTCCCGTTCTTAAAAGATATTGAGTTAGCCTGCGGCGATGGAAGGTGTATTGGCGTGGATTATAATGGTTTTAAGTTGAGATTTGCTAAAGCAACATTAAGAAGAATTGGCGCGCCCAGTGATGGCTCTACAATTATTTGCTTCCCAGCAAAAGGAGACAGTATGGAACCAGTTATTCCAGACGGAACCGCAATAGGAATTGATACCTCTAATAAGAGAGTTATTGATGGTAAAGTGTATGCAATTGAACAAGATGGCTTGAAAAGACTTAAGTGTCTTTATAGACGACCGAGCGGAAAGATACTTATAAGAAGTTATAACCGCGATGAGTACGAAGATGAGATTGCCGATGAAAACCAAGTGAACATTATTGGTAAAATGTTCTGGTACTCCGTTTTAGATTGCTAATATTTAAACTTGCTGAGGTTAGCCACCAATACGGTGGCTTTCTAATCCCCTCAAAATATCCCCCTATAAACGCCAACCTGCTCACATTTACAACAAATCATAAAAAATAATCTCTTTTTAAAACAAGTAAATATAAAGTTTACTGTCATTTTCCCCACCTTAAAAGACAAGTAATACTTGTTTTTATAAAGTTAAACTTGTATATTTAAGTCATCCAAGGCAAGGAGCCAAACGTAAAAGGAAGTTCGCTCTTTAACAACCTAACTCCAACGACAGGCAACTGACGAGCCCTAGCAAACTGAAATCGCGCCGGGTAGTTACTCAGAATATCGGGTAATCATTCAGGCAATCGGGCGAAGCAACAGCCCGTAAAGGCGTACTCGTTATGAAGCTCAGTCGTGTTATCAACTAAGGAGAATTTATGTAAACCAAAGCGGGTTAGACCGCAAGCGTAATGCTTTGATGATGCGGTAGTGACGCATCCCTGAGTAGCCAAATGGTTAGCCTGTGTAGCGACGGGTCAAGGTTCATAGATTACAAATAGCTCCGATAAGCAGCAAGAAAGCCAGTCTTGCATCGGTTATGGCTGAAAGAAGGCACTCAAGGGCATGAGCGCGACCACTGCGAGAGTGTGGTTCAAAGTGCAGTTGGCTTTGAGGTGTGGTGATAATCGCCATAGCATCAAAGCCAATTAACGGGAGAAGTTTTATGTACGAAAATCACAAGTACGGGAATTTCGATAAACTGGAAAGTTCCATTGATAACGCGCTTAATCAGGCTCGTAAGCAGCGAAAAGAAGACTTCTGGAACAACCACCAACCCAAACAACACATGACCAAACAGGAACGCGACACTGTTAACGCATTAACCAGCTTTATTACGATAGTTAGTGGCGCTCCATCTAAAAAACCAATTTCAACCAAAACCAAGTCCCGCCGTCGATTGGAGTCGGGCGGGGTTACTGCGAGGGTGTGACGATGGAAGATAAAAAAGTATTACAAATAAACATCATTAAAACTAACATTGGGAAGTGCTTTATTACTGACTGCAATGAGACTAGCGGATATAATTTCGACTATCATACAACACAAGTAGATAAGCTTTTATTTGATGGTCATAAACCTAAACAGTCATTTACGAAACACTGGTTTGAAATACCATCATATCCAGAAAAAGTAGAAAGGCTGATTACTGGCGAAAGACAAAATAAACGCTTTAAATTAAAAGATGAAGAGCTTAAAAGTTCAAAACTACCATTAGAAATTCCATATGGCGACAGTGATGAACTTGACAAAGGTATACTAGATTCTCTTTATTCTCTGACTTATGACATAATTCCAGATTATTTAATGCCAATTAATGTTGAGTTTAATTTGGTATGTGAAGTTGATAACTTTAAAGATGCCCCTGAGTTTAGCTATCCAGCGGTTAGAAAATACGATTTCTCAGAACAACAATACAGCGTAACAAATCAGAACATAAAGCATTCTCTCATAGATCGCATTATCGTTCCTGCTCCATTACGAGCCAACAGCCCGTGCGAGATATCATCAAAAGAGATGTATGATCTTGTACGTCAGCACGTTAAGGATAATATAAATCCAGAGCTTGCTAGAATAACCAGTGATTATGATTTTTGTTTTGAAGTTAAAAAGATAATACCCTTACTCGAACCTCACACATACTCTTATCGTGATGTTTTTGCCAGAACTAAAAAGCAAAGACAGAAGCTGCATTTCAAGACAGTAAAATCAAAAGAAATATCCATTTACGAAATGACTCACGAGCAACAGAACTACAAGGGCTATACAGCCATCAAGGGTTTCTCTGCAAGTAATGAGTGGGAACTAAAAGAAATGATTGATAATTTCTTATCGGAGTTGATGAGCACTATCAATGCACCGATTGAACAGTGTCCTCATTGCAACGGAACGGGCTATCTGCAAAACGAAAAGTAGTAACTAACTCATTTCCGAGTGGGCTGTGGTGAGTTACTAATTGGAGAACTTTAATGGAATTAAATTTAAAAATGCGGGTTGAGGGTATTGGTGAAAGTGGTAATTTTGTAGAAATGACCTTATTTGAATTTATCGATAATGGAGAGAAATTAGAACTGATATGTGAAGATGAAGAATCATTATTATTTGCACTTGATAAGTGCCAAGAAATAATTAATACAATACGAAAGTCAATAAACAAATAACAGCCTCGCAAATGCGGGGCTTTTTATTACCTGAATATAGGAAAATGATAATGACAATAGCAGAACTAATTGAATTATTAAAAACACGTATTGGTAGTGGATGGGAAACACATAAATTGGAAGTTCCTGACGAATTTAATGGTGGCTGGCTAACTGTTGAACCTGAAAATATCGTTATCAATTCCGATAGTAAATTTATCCAATTAGATTGTTGGATGAGTTATCCAGATGAAGACGCTATGTCTTTGGAGGATAGATAATGCCTAAACACATTCACGCAGATTTAATATCTGAGTACGCTAGGTTGTCTCATATTACCGATAAGCCGTGGGAGTATTTTGAGATTTGGAACGAACTTACTGAAGTGTGGGTTTTAATGAGTGACTATCATCAGTTCAGAGAAAGTGAAAAATATCGATTAAAACCCCGCACTATCAAAATCGGGGAAATAGAGTTTCCTGCTCCAGTTAGCAACCCTGATTTATTCAAGCTCGGGGAAGAAAATGATTATTTTATGCCATCAATTAGAAATGGAGTTCCTGATTATTTAATATCTTACTGGAGTGGGTGTGTAACTGACTTAGGTAGACTAAATGCAGGAATTATTCATTTGGATAGTAAATCAGCTAAACTCCACGCAAAAGCGCTTATTTCCCTAACCTCTAAATAATCCACCCCAAAAATAACGAATCGTTTTCACTAACGAGGGCTTCTTACATGCGCAATAACATGTTCGACGGGTGCGCGGTCATTCCCGCAAAACCACAAGCAGTCAGGAACCGGCGCGCATGGAAGCGCCGTCTCACCTTATTCCTTATTTCAATTGTTGTGCTTATTCCAGCTTAACGGAGGTCAATATGTTGCCGTCAATAAATTTCCAATATGTACTGAAAGATGAGCGGGTATCTAACGGGCGAGTCTATATCAATTATCACGATATGGGCGACATGCAATTTGATATTCCATTCAAAGAAATTGCCAGTCGTTCAAATCTGGATATTAGCGACATGTTTTCTTATGCCAGAGTACATTGTGATGCAGAGCGTATTGCGGAAGAAATGAAAAAAGCAGGTTTTAGTTATCGTGAACTTATGGCTATCGCCCAGCATATGGTTGAGGAGGTCGTATGAGATACGACCGTAGCCCCTATGCCAGTCAGGACGAGGCATGGGAACAGCAGGAGGAGAAAACAGCGTATCAGGAGGCTGTACAGGCAGAACAGGGAGATAAAGCTCAGGAGCTGTATGACTCATTACCGCAGGATATTGAGGCTATTTTATCACCAAAGATGATGGAAATCTTCGGGTCACTACTCGATAAGAATAGTGATGCTCTTGAGCACCTCAATAACCTTTTGTATGACCTGAGCTTACTGAAAGTTCAGTGGCAGGAGGCAGCATGAAGCCCGGTATCTATTACGATATTTCCAATGAGGACTATCACAAGGACGAAGCGATAGGCTCAACCACTATTAAAGCAATCAGCGTGAGTCCTGCCAATTTGTACTTCAATCCATTTAAGGGAAATAAATCATCTCAGATAGGGACGGCTATTCATGCTGCTCTGCTTGAGCCTGTCACGTTTGAAAGAGATTTCATCTTAAGGAGTGACATTAAAACCAGGGCATCGGGAGAATATAAGGCACTTTTACAACATTCCAGCGCCGAAAAAATCCTGATAAACAGCGAGGTTGAAACTGTTAAGAGGATGACTGAATCGGCATGGATGAATAGCGATTTTACCGACTATATGAACAGTGGAGGTCATTCAGAGATTTCTATGTTCGCCACCTGCCCGGAAACGGGGCTTAATTTGAAATGCCGCTTTGACAGGATGTCAGATAGTCATCCTTACCCACTGGATGTCAAAAGTTGCCGGGATGCTACTGAACGGGGATTCAGTCAGGCATTTGGTAAATATCATTATCACGTTCAAGCAGCGTTTTATTTATATGTTCTCAGGCTAGTAACCGGAAGGGAATTAAACCAGTTCTGCTTCTTTGCACTGGAAAATACTCCGCCATATAAAAACTGCATGTATTACATCGGTGAAGACTCACTGGATTTGGGTTACAAAATTATGTTTGAGGCTCTCCATAAGCTCAAAAAGTGCATGGAAGACGAATCACTTCACACTGAAGGAATAGTATTGCCATCCAGTGAAATTAACGTTCCGGCTTATCTATTCGATGACGAATATGTTGATGAGGTATATCTCTAATGGACCTATCAAGAACTATTATTCCAAAGTCTGACCAAATCAACTTTGAAGATGTTCAGACGCAAAGCATCACCGCTGTTATCAAATCTGTCCGGGCAGGTTCAAAAGACCAGCCTGTCTTTATTGATTTAGTGGGTTATGACGGTCGCCCATATAAACCCTCTAAATCCATGCGCCGTGTGTTAATTGGTGGCTGGGGTTCTGACGGTCATTCATGGGCGGGTAAATCATTAACACTGATTGGAGATCCTACCGTTAAATATGGCGGTGTCGCTGTTGGCGGTATCAAGATTTATGCCATGAGTGATATTGAGGCGGATTTCTCCATGATGTTATCAGTATCCCGGGGGAAACGTGCTGAACACCGGGTTAAGAAACTGGAAACAAACAATATAAAACAAAGGGAGCCTGATGAAATATTGCGGGAGTTCACCGAGTACGCATCCAATGAAAGCGATAGTGCTCAGCTCCAGCAGGAATATGCCAATACATGGAAAGCGCTAGATGGTCACCCTGAATTACAGGAAAAATGCAAGGAAGTGACCGGGATTAGAATTAAAGAACTGAAACAGGTGGCATAAATGGCACAACGCGGCGTTAACAAGGTTATTTTAGTTGGTCACTTAGGCCAAGACCCGGAGGTACGTTATCTACCAAACGGGGGTGCAGTGGCAAATATCACACTAGCCACCTCTGAAACATGGCGGGATAAGCAATCCGGGGAGATGAAGGAAAAAACGGAATGGCACAGGGTTGTGATATTCGGGAAACTCGCCGAAGTTGCCGGTGAATATCTGAGAAAAGGCACTCAGGTTTATATTGAAGGCCAGTTACAAACACGGAAATGGCAAGACCAGCAAGGGCAGGATCGCTATTCCACTGAAGTGGTGGTAAATATCGGTGGAACGATGCAGATGCTAGGAGCCAGACAGGAAAACCAGCAGTCACCACAGCAGCACCCAAGACAACAACAATCTCAGGGATGGGGGAAACCACAACAGCCACAATCAGCACCACCAATGGATTTTGATGATGACGTGCCGTTCGCCTCCATCGGCAAGCAATATCCCAACCATGCTATCTACGTGATTTAACTCTAACCCTACACCCTATCACTACGCTGCTGTGCGGCGGGAGGAGATGTAATGCCGTGAAAGCAGCATTAAGGAGGTTGCATGTATACTCCATGGAACCCAAATCCAAAAGCGATCCTGAGAGTTAACGACCCCTACCCCATTCCGACACACTGCCGATATTGTGGCAGGCACGTGATGATTGAGCATCATCTGAATGTCTTTAAACGTATCCATGACAGCAGATGGCCGTGGCTGTATCACTGCTGGACATGTGGTGCGCGTGTCAGTATTCACCCAGGAACCGATATCCCAATGGGGTCACTGGCGGATAAGAAAACCCGTCAGGCGAGAGTATCAGCACATCGGTACTTCGATGATGTCGTCAGGAGTCGTAATTTAGAGCGCACGGAAGCGTATCAATGGTTAGCACATCAACTGGACATCAGTTTTAACACCTGTCACTTCGGCTGGTTTGATACTGATATGTGTAAGAAAGCAGAGCATATATGTAGGAGGTTTGGGTAATGGGAACGATGCGTGAGCAACTTGATTTTTATATGTATGAAGCCAGTACTGAATTACTTGAAAGTCGGCGGGAATACATCGAAGTTTGTCTTATGAATCGGCTAGCAAAAGATTTAGAGAAAATTAATACAAAATATGCAAATGACCCAAGATTCAATGAAATTAGAGAATCTCATACCGAAGGTTTGAATTTCTTCATAAAAACCGGATTTAAACGTAGAGAGAATTAATAATGAAAAATGATGTAATTGAGTTGGCGCGGGAAATAGAAAATTTGCAAGTTAAAGCAGCAATGGAGCTATCTAATTCTTGGATAATAGAGAGACTTTTACTAGCAAATGCAGCCGCACTCTGCTTATTAGAGAAAGGAGACAAAGAGCAGGCTATGGCTTGGATGGAAGGCCTTTTTGATTGGGCTGAGGAAGATTTATTATCTGAGGCAAAAAGTAATTCAGATGATTTAGATTCTTGGGTTAATAAACGAATGGAAAATGAAGTAAGTACAATAAAAGCACTGGAAATTATTCGCTCAGAAACACCTACCGTAGAGAAAATTAAAAACTCACTGGAGGAATTAACAAAGAAACTCGCTGAATATGAAAATATGAAGCCTGCCAGCCATTTCATCGTTAGTAGAGATGGTTTTATCGGCGAAGTTCTTCATGAATTCAATAATGACCCCGATGTATTTAAGCTCTACCGTCATCCAGACAAATAACGGGAAATAATATGGACTACAGTCAATTATCAGATTTTGAAATTAACAAGCTAGTAGCTGAAAAATTAAACATATCACAATGTATGTTTTGCGATAATGATTCAGAAGAAATGATATGGAATGTTTCATCAGGTGATAATTATGATGGCTTTATCAGTAAACGAGGCTGGGCATTCGATCCCTGTAATAATCCATCTGAATCTATGCCAATAATTATTAAATATGGAATCAGTCTTATATTTCAGGATAGAAAATTTCACTATGCAAGTAATGATGGTGAAATAGAGTGCTTTCTTGATAATCCATATAAAGCAGCAATGGTTATATTTCTGCATATGAAGGATATGGAGAATGAAGGCTGACTTTGGAGGTAGTAATACCCCTCCCGAATTTAAAGATTTATGGCAAACTCCCCTCCCGTTATTTAAAGCACTCAACCTCGAATTTAAATTTACCCTTGATGTAGCTGCATCTGCTCAAAATACCCTGTGCACACATTATCTCACGGAACGAGATAATGCACTGGAGTCTGACTGGCTGAGTCACGGCGCTATCTGGTGTAATCCGCCTTATTCCAATATTAAGCCGTGGGTAGAAAAAGCCGCTATCGAGTGCCAAAAGCAATTACAGCCCGTCGTGATGTTAGTTCCGTCTGATACCTCTGTGGGCTGGTTTAAATTGGCGCTGGATACGGTTGATGAGGTTAGGTTAATTACGGGTGGGAGACTTTCATTTATCAACGCAGAAACACAAAAGACAGTGAATGGAAATAACAAAGGCAGCCTATTGCTAATTTGGAGGCCATTCATTAAGCCACGTAAAACAATAACCACCGTCAACCGAGATTATTTAATTAATGTCGGTAATGAACTATTGAGGAAAATAGCGTGAAAATAACCATTGAAATAACAGAAAAAGAAATTAATGAGTACGTAGATAATTGGCTAACAGTAAGTGGTGAAGAATTGCATGAGTGCGTTAAACATGATGCATTTCATAGCATTCAGGAATTATTTCCTGAACTCGAAGAAGAGAATGTAATTGTGGTTGTCAATGACTAACGAATTCGAGAACGCAAGGAGGAAGGTGGCAAGGGATTGCCTCGGTGAGCAAAAATGAGGATAAAATATGCAAATGTTAACCCTTGATGAGTGGGCAAGCGATAGGTATAGAAGCCGACCGCCTAGCTTAAGCACCCTACAACGTTATGCTAGAAATGGTCATTTCTGCCCACCAGCAAAAAAAGAAGGTGGCATCTGGAGGGTTAGAGAAGATGCCGAGCTGGTTGGTAACTTAGCGACACCGATTATCAATAAATCAGATAATCCAAAATTACAGAGGATCTTAAGTGATGGCTGCGCGACCTCGGAAAAATAACCTCAATATTCCCAATCTATACCCATTATTTAGCCGCAAAGCTAACAAGGTGTATTGGCGTTATCGTCACCCTATCACAGGAAAGTATCACGCCCTAGGTGACAATGAGCAGGAGGCAAAAGAAATTGCTATTGAGGCTAATAATAGATTAGCGGAACAACGCAGCCGTCAGGTTATGGCAATCAGTGATCGTGTTGCAAAAATCAAAGGCAAAGAAATTACGGTTAATACTTGGCTGGATAGGTATTGGAAAATTCAGGAGGAACGCTTAGAGACGGGCGATATAAAACTCAATACCTTCAAGCAGAAACGTAAGCCAGTGGATCTAATGAGGCAATCTTTGGCAATGAAACCTCTTCCTGCTGTAGATGCCAGAGATATAGCTGAAATATTAGATGAATATAAAGTCGCTGGTCAGCCTCGCATGGCTCAGGTTGTCCGTTCTGTTTTGATTGATGTATTTAAAGAAGCCCAGCATGCCGGTGAAGTTCCTCCGGGATATAACCCTGCACTAGCAACTAAGCAACCGAAGAGAAGAGTCTCTCGTCAGCGTTTAAATCTTGAGGAGTGGCAAAAAATATTTGCAATTGCTGATACTCAGCACAAGTACATGGGCAACGCCATGTTGTTAGCTATCGTAACAGGTCAAAGATTAGGTGATATATCTGAAATGAGATTTAGTGATATTTGGGATGATCACCTTCATGTTTCTCAAGAAAAGACAGGTGTCAGGTTAGCTATCCCACTGGCATTACGCTGTAACGCACTGAATATCTCTCTTAGGGAAGTGGTAGCACGATGTCGTGATCGTGTTGTTAGCCCCTATTTAGTTCACTATTTTCACACCACATCGCAATCTAAGCGCGGGGAAAAAGTAACAGCCAATACACTAACAACAAATTTCAAAAAAGCACGTGACAAAACAGAGATTGACTGGGGGGAAGGAACTCCAGCCACTTTCCATGAACAACGTTCATTATCAGAGCGTCTATATCGTGAACAAGGCATTAATACGAAGAATTTATTAGGACACAAAACGCAACAACAGACCGATAAATATCACGATGACCGAGGTAAGGATTGGATAAAAATTGTGATCTGACGCGTTTAAAATTTACTGGGTTTTGATAACTTGTTTTGATAACTTTTTGATAACCGTTTCTTCCGTGATAATAAAAAACGGGAACTATTAAGCCCCCGTTATCTATTTCAATCAATAACTATTACATGTGAGAAATAATAGCATCACCAAATTCACTACATTTCAGCAGTTTAGCGTCTTCCATCAAGCGCTCAAAATCGTATGTGACAGTCTTGGCAGCAATCGAACCTTCCATACCTTTAACGATTAGGTCAGCAGCTTCGAACCATCCCATGTGGCGCAGCATCATTTCAGCGGAGAGGATGACTGAGCCTGGGTTTACCTTATCCTGACCAGCATACTTAGGTGCAGTACCGTGTGTTGCTTCAAACAAGGCACACTCATCACCAATGTTTGCACCCGGGGCAATACCAATACCACCCACTTGTGCTGCCAGCGCATCAGAAATGTAATCACCATTCAGGTTCATACAAGCGATAACATCATATTCAGCCGGACGCAGCAGAATTTGTTGCAGGAATGCATCGGCAATTACATCTTTGATGATGATATCTTTGCCGGTTTTAGGGTTCTTAATTTTCACCCATGGACCGCCATCCAGCAGTTCACCGCCAAATTCAGTACGCGCTAACTCATAACCCCAGTCTTTAAAGGCACCTTCAGTAAACTTCATGATGTTGCCTTTATGAACCAGAGTCACTGATTCACGGTCGTTATCAATTGCATATTCAATCGCAGAACGTACCAGTCGCTTAGTACCTTCTTCCGAGCATGGTTTCACACCAATACCACACTGTTGAGGGAAACGGATTTTAGAAACACCCATTTCATCCTGCAGGAATTTAATCACTTTATCCGCTTCCGCAGACCCGGCTTTCCACTCAATCCCCGCATAAATATCTTCCGCGTTTTCACGGAAAATCACCATATCAGTTAATTCAGGGTGTTTTACAGGGCTTGGAGTTCCTTGATAATAGCGAACCGGACGCAGGCAGACATATAAATCCAGCTGTTGGCGCAGTGCCACATTCAAAGAACGGATGCCGCCACCAACAGGCGTTGTCAGAGGGCCTTTAATAGCAACCCGATATTCACGGATCAAATCAAGTGTTTCTTCCGGCAGCCAGACATCTTTACCGTAAACCTGTGTAGATTTTTCACCCGTATAAATCTCCATCCAGGAAATTTTGCGCTCACCGCTATATGCTTTCTGAACCGCAGCATCAACAACTTTCAGCATGACCGGCGTTACATCAACACCAATACCATCCCCTTCGATATAAGGGATTACCGGGTTATTCGGAACGTTTAATTTACCTTTGGTATCAATAGTAATTTTTTTACCTTCCGCCGGAACAACTACTTTGCTTTCCATTAACCTCTCCTTTCAAGTAAGCGCAATGCCTTGTTAATTTTTTGTAAGGGACGTGTCAATATTACTTGAATATTCTGCAAACGCCAATGGCGCAGATTTCAGGTATAATATTGCCCTTCACTTTGTGCAATAACTTATCATGACAAATTTCTCTTTTAAAAAACGTAAACTTAATCGATTCAGTCAAAGAAAAAATACCAATGCCACAAAAAGAATAGCGGGCCCGCGTCAGGTGTTGATATTTAATAAGCCTTACGATGTTCTGCCCCAGTTCACTGACGAAATGGGAAGAACAACCTTAAAGAATTTTATTCCTTTCAGTGATGTTTATGCCGCAGGACGACTGGATAGGGATAGTGAAGGGTTACTGGTTCTGACTAATGATGGAAAGTTGCAAGCCAAATTAACGCAGCCCAACAAAAAAACGGCCAAAACTTATTATGTTCAGGTAGAAGGGGTACCGGATGACGTTGCATTGAGTAAACTCCGCAACGGTATTACCCTGAAAGACGGCCCTACACTTCCCGCCGGAGCAGAATTAGTCGAAGAACCTGTATGGCTTTGGGAGCGAACTCCGCCAATTAGGGAACGAAAAAACATCCCGGTTAGCTGGCTGAAAATCACGCTTTTTGAAGGCCGTAATCGTCAGGTACGCAGAATGACAGCCCATGTTGGTTTTCCGACATTACGCCTTATCCGGTTTAGTATGGGTTCATTACAGCTAGGGGATTTGTCCCCCGGAGAATGGAGAGAGATCGATTTTGTTTAGTCCACATATCACCGTTGCTTGCATAGTACATGCCAAAAATCAATTTTTGGTTGTTGAAGAACTTATTGATGGCAAACCTCGCTGGAACCAGCCTGCGGGTCACCTTGAAGCAGATGAAACATTACTGGAAGCGGCTGAACGCGAATTATGGGAAGAGACAGGAATCCGTGCTAAACCACAAGCATTACTGAAGTTACATCAGTGGGTCGCCCCGGATGGAACTCCCTTCATCCGTTTTCTGTTTCTGGTTGAACTAGAGAAAACGGTGGATACCGATCCTCAGGATAGTGATATCCACTGCTGTCACTGGTTGAGCGCAGAAGAAATTATTAACAGCCCACAACTGCGTTCCCCATTAGTTGCTGAAAGTATCAGTAATTATTTGGAAAATCAGGCTCACCCCTTATCAATACTGGATAGCTATGGTTCGCCTTTCACAAAATAATTTCCCATTAAATGAAACGCAAATCACAAGAGCACGAAGACGTTTGATGCACCTTGCCTGTCAACATGCTAAAGTACCGCGTTTATTTTTTTCCGCAGTGAGATATGCCCATGTCAGATAACAGCCAGAAAAAAGTCATCGTCGGAATGTCCGGTGGTGTTGATTCATCCGTCTCCGCTTACCTGCTACAGCAACAAGGTTATCAGGTAGCTGGCCTGTTTATGAAAAACTGGGAAGAAGATGACGATGAGGAATACTGCTCTGCCGCCGATGATCTTAGGGATGCTCAGGCAGTGTGTGACAAGCTGGGTATTGAACTGTATACCATCAATTTCGCAGCTGAGTATTGGGATAACGTATTTGAACTCTTCCTTGCTGAATATAAAGCAGGCCGTACACCGAATCCGGATATTCTCTGTAACAAAGAAATTAAATTCAAAGCATTTTTAGAATTTGCTGCCGAAGATTTAGGTGCTGATTACATTGCAACCGGCCATTATGTCCGCCGTCGGGATGTGGATGGCGTCAGCCAGTTACTTCGGGGCCTTGATGGTAATAAAGATCAAAGCTACTTCTTATATACTCTGAGCCATGAGCAGGTTGCCAAAAGTTTATTCCCGGTCGGGGAGCTTGAAAAACCTGAAGTTCGCCGCATTGCCGAAGAAATTGGGCTGGTTACGGCGAAGAAAAAAGATTCTACAGGTATCTGCTTTATTGGTGAACGTAAGTTCCGCGATTTTCTGGGTCGCTATCTGCCTGCTCAGCCGGGCCCGATTGTTACCGTTGACGGGCAGACTATCGGGCAACATACCGGCCTGATGTACCACACACTTGGTCAGCGAAAAGGGTTGGGTATCGGAGGAACTAAATCCGGTAATGAAGACCCCTGGTATGTTGTTGATAAAGATGTTGCAAATAACATACTGGTTGTTGCACAGGGCCATGAACATCCCCGCCTGATGTCTGTCGGCTTAATTGCACAACAACTGCATTGGGTTGATCGTCAGTCACTGGAAACAGAAATCCGTTGCGTGGTAAAAACGCGCTACCGTCAGCAGGATATTCCCTGCACAGTCATTCCTTTGAGTGAAGATAAAATTGAGGTTCGTTTTGACAGCCCCGTTGCCGCTGTCACTCCCGGCCAATCAGCCGTGTTTTATCAGGGCGAAATTTGTCTCGGCGGTGGTGTGATCGAACAACGTATACAGGAGTAATCGTGGCTAAAAATTATTACGACATTACATTGGCGCTGGCAGGTATCTGCCAGTCAGCTCGTCTGGTACAGCAACTGGCCCATGAAGGGCAATGTGATGCCGGTGCTTTTGAAGTAACTCTTAACAGTGTTCTGAATATGAATCCGACATCTACTCTGGATGTCTTTGGCAATGAAGCGGGTAACCTGCGTACCGGCCTTGATGCTGTGATGGGAATGCTGAATGGTACAAATAGCGGGCTCTCAGCAGAGCTGACCCGCTATACTTTAAGTCTGATGGCACTGGAGCGACGTCTCAGTAAAAACCCATCAGCAGCAGATGAATTAGCTAAACGCATAAGCCAGCTGGAACGTCAGCAGGCATATTTTGAACCTATGTCTGAGGGAATGCTCAATTCTCTTGCCGGTATTTATGTCGATGTAATTAGCCCATTGGGGCCTCGCATCCAAGTCACAGGCTCACCGGATATTCTGCGCAACACTTTAGTGCAGGCAAAAGTCCGGGCGGCATTACTGGCAGGTATTCGCAGTACCGTATTATGGCAGCAGGTTGGCGGTAGCCGTCTACAATTTATGTTTTCCAGACAACGATTAGTCCGACAGGCAAAAGACATTCTTGCGCGTTGTTAATTGAATTAATTGTTAAATAAATCGTTAAATAAAATCCGGGAGTTTCTACCAATGGAATTATCCTCACTGACCGCTGTTTCTCCGATTGATGGCCGTTACGGCGATAAAGTTAGCGCTCTGCGCGCTATTTTTAGTGAGTTCGGCTTACTGAAATTCCGCGTGCAGGTTGAAGTACGTTGGCTGCAAAAACTGGCTGCCACAGCAGAAATCACAGAAGTTCCTGCTTTTGATGAAAAGGCAAACGCTTACCTGGATGAAATTATTACAAATTTCAATGAACAGGATGCATTACGCATTAAAGAAATTGAGCGTACAACTAACCATGACGTTAAAGCCGTTGAGTACTTTCTGAAAGAAAAAGTCGCTCATATTCCTGCTTTACATCAGGTTGCTGAGTTTATACATTTTGCCTGCACCTCCGAAGACATCAATAACCTGTCACATGCATTGATGCTTAAAACTGCCCGTGAGGAAGTGCTGCAACCACAATGGCGTCAGTTAATCGACACCATTAAGCATATGGCTCATGAATACCGTGATCTGCCTTTGCTGTCACGTACCCACGGACAGCCAGCGACTCCTTCAACTGTAGGTAAAGAGTTTGCAAATGTTGCCTACCGCATGGAGCGTCAGTTCCGCCAACTTGGCCAAATTGAAATTTTAGGCAAGATCAATGGTGCAGTTGGTAACTATAACGCCCATTTGTCAGCCTATCCTCATATTAACTGGCATCAGTTCAGCGAATCATTTGTTACTTCTCTGGGTGTTCAGTGGAACCCATATACCACTCAGATTGAACCACATGATTACATTGCAGAACTGTTTGATTGTATTGCACGTTTCAATACTATTCTGATTGATTTTGACCGTGATATCTGGGGTTATATCGCTCTTAATCATTTCAAACAGAAAACAGTTGCCGGTGAGATTGGCTCATCAACCATGCCACATAAAGTTAACCCGATTGATTTTGAAAATTCAGAAGGTAATTTAGGTCTGGCAAATGCAGTGTTTGGCCATCTTGCCAGTAAATTGCCGGTTTCCCGCTGGCAGCGTGACCTGACTGACTCAACAGTATTACGTAATCTGGGTGTTGGTCTGGGATATGCATTAATTGCATATCAATCCACAATGAAAGGCCTGAATAAACTGGAAGTCAACGAGAAACATTTATTAAGTGAACTGGATCAAAACTGGGAAGTACTGGCTGAGCCGATTCAGACGGTTATGCGCCGTTATGGTATTGAGAAGCCGTATGAAAAATTAAAAGAGCTTACACGTGGTAAACGTGTTGATGCAGAAGGGATGAAAAACTTCATTGATGGTCTCGAACTACCAGAAGAAGAAAAAACTCGTCTTAAGTCGATGACTCCTGCCAATTATATCGGCTATGCTGAATTACTGGTTGATGAATTAAAATAAAACGATTTTATTTATAAAATGTGGATGGGAATTCCCGTCCACATTTTAAAAAAATGCGTAACCTTATATGAAGTATAAATAAGTCGCAAAGTTATATACTATTTTCGATTTACCTTATTGTTTTTAGCAATTCATTCATTAACATACCAACAATAGACTAAATAGTTACTATACTTGGTTTAATCATAACAACATATCTATAATTTATTCCTATCCATCCATAAAGTTGACTATCTAGCTATTTAAGATTTATTTGATAAATTTTACTGGTTAGCATAAGGAACCATTATGCGAATATTAATAGTTGAAGATAATGCGTTGCTTCGTCATCATTTAAAAGTACAGCTTCGGGATATTGGTCATCAGGTTGATGCAGCTGAAGACTCAAAAGAGGCCGATTATTACCTGAAAGAGAACCACCCTGATGTTGCCATCATTGATTTGGGATTACCGGGGGAAGATGGTTTAAGCTTAATAAAACGCTGGCGCAGCGATCATATTAATATCCCCATTCTCATTCTCACTGCCCGTGAAAGCTGGCAGGAAAAAGTTACCGTATTAAATGCCGGTGCAGATGACTACGTGACGAAGCCTTTCCAATTGGAAGAAATTAATGCACGTATACAGGCATTAATGCGTCGTAATAGTGGGCTGGCATCGCAAGTTGCGGAATTACCACCTTTTCTGATTGATCTTTCACGTAAGGAATTTTCTGTTAATGATAAGAAGATAAAATTAACTGCCTTCGAATATACGATTATTGAAACTTTGATGCGTAATAATGGCAAAGTTGTCAGTAAAGAATTATTAATGAGGCAGTTATACCCTGACGCTGAATTACGTGAAAGTCATACAATTGATGTATTAATGGGGCGTTTGAGAAAAAAAATACTGAATGAATGGCCTGACGAAGTGATTGTTACAGTCCGTGGTCAGGGTTATCGCTTTGATGTGAAATAACATCATGTTTAACTTCCTGAGAACTCATCTCTTCTCCCTGAGAGCACGATTTCTCATGGCGGCAACTGTCATTATTCTTGCTTTGACTCTACCCTATGGCGTCGTTGCAATTGTTGGCTATTTAATGCGTCTTGATAATGATACTTATGCCATCCTCAGTAACCAGAGTAATTTATTTTATTCACTAGCCAGTTGGAAAGAAAATAAGTTATTTGTTCATCTTCCCAAGAATTTCCACATGGGAAATCGCTCATTAACTCTAATTTATAACAATAAAAACGATATACTTTGGCGTCAGAATCATGTACCAGAGCTTGAAGAAAAAATTCATCCTAATTGGCTGAAAAAAAATGGCTTATATGAATTAGAAACTTATTATCCTGATATACATCATCAGCTATATTCTGAGTCACAGGGTCAATATCCGGCTAATAATAAAACTGACACCAATCTCAACACTGATAAAGTACTACTGATTTATTCTGTAGCCGTCAATATTTATTCGGCAACAGACAAACTTCCGGCATTAACCATTGTAGTTATCAATACCATACCCCAAAATATTCAACCGTCAGAAAAAATTTGGGAATGGTTCGGGTATGTATTGATTGCCAATCTATTTTTAATTATTCCATTAATCTGGCTTGCTGCGGACTGGAGTTTGCGCCCGATTAAATTACTCATCACTCAGATACGCTCTCTGGAAAAAGGTGAACGACAAGAGTTAGATGAAAATCCACCAGCTGAACTAAAAGGCCTGATTAAGAACCTGAATGCCTTACTGGATAATGAGCGCCAACGCTATAAAAAATATCGAACAACATTATCAGACCTGACGCATAGCCTGAAAACTCCTCTGGCCGTGCTTCAATCTACGCTGCGCTCTCTACGCTCAAATAAGCAAATGACCATTAAGCAGGCTGAACCCATCATGCTTGAACAAATTGACAGAATTTCTCAACAAATCGGTTATTATTTACATCGGGCCAATATATACAACGATCATAACCTCATTCTGAAAAAAATATTTTCCGTCCCAACCCTGCTTGATAGCCTGACCAATGCACTGATAAAAGTTTATCAACACAAAGGGATCAATGTTACCTTAGATATTTCGCCTGAACTAACCTGGCTGGGTGAAAAGAATGATTTTCTGGAAGTAATGGGGAATATTCTGGAGAATGCCTGTAAATACTGTCTGGAGTTTGTTCATGTTACTGCCATGATAGGTGAGAATTTCCTCACCATCATTGTTGATGATGACGGCCCCGGCGTTCCCCCTAATAAACGTCATATCGTTTTCGAACGCGGGTTAAGAGCCGATACACTGCGTCCGGGGCAAGGATTGGGATTGTCGATCGCCTCTGAAATTGTAGAACAATATGACGGTAATATCAGCATCGATAATAGCCATCTTGGAGGCGCAAAAGTCAGTGTGACTTTCCGCAACCAGCAAATCACCTAAAATCTGTATCAACATTTTCTCCTCTCTTCTGAATACAAAATAACTATCGCTTAATCAGCAACAGGGATACTCGCAATAAATACAGAATGGGAGCGGCCTCGAAATATTTCATCCGAATCTGATAACTCTATTGACTATCCGTTATAATGACCTGAAATTTTCTTGTCACTCAGGATATCACCATGAATTATCAGCTGAATCTGGATTGGCAGGCGTTCTTGCAGAATCACTGGCAAAAACGTCCATTGCTAATCAAACAGGGTTTCCAGCAATTTACCGACCCACTTTCTCCCGATGAGCTGGCGGGACTGGCGATGGAAAATGAAATTGACAGTCGTTTAGTCAGCCATAAAAAAGATCGCTGGGAAGTTTCTCATGGGCCATTTGAAAGTTACGATCATTTAGGCGACCAAAACTGGTCGTTACTCGTACAAGCTGTTAACCACTGGCATCACCCCTCCTCTGCCCTTATGAAGCCATTCCGTGTGCTTTCAGACTGGAGAATGGATGATTTGATGGTTTCTTTCTCCGTTCCGGGTGGTGGTGTCGGTCCGCATCTTGATCAATATGATGTATTTATCATTCAAGGAGAAGGACGCAGGCGCTGGCGTGTCGGGGACAAGATCCCGATGAAACAGCATTGCCCTCATCCTGATTTGTTACAGGTTGAGCCTTTCGAAGCCATTATTGATGAAGAGATGCTACCCGGAGACATTCTCTATATTCCACCCGGTTTTCCACATGAAGGATATGCCATTGAACCATCACTGAATTATTCAGTCGGTTTCCGTGCGCCAAATGCCCGTGAGCTGTTCAGTGGTTTTGCCGACTATGTTCTGGCAAATGAATTGGGTAGCCATCGTTACAGTGACCCTGATTTGGCATTCCGTGATAATCCTGCACTGATCCAGACAAACGAGCTGGCAACTCTGCGTACCATGATGCAGGATTTACTGGAACAGCCGGAAACGTTCCAAAACTGGTTTGGGGAATTTATCTCTCAGTCACGTCATGAGCTGGATATCGCGCCACCAGAACCGCCATATGAAAGTGATGAGATTTATGATCTGCTCAAACAGGGTGAAAGCCTGAATCGTTTGAATGGACTACGTGTATTGCGTGTGGGTGATAATTGCTTCGTTAATGGCGAATTGATGGATACATCTCATTTGCAGGCAGCTGATGCACTTTGCCAGTATGATACTGTCAATGCTGATATTTTGGGTGATGCTATTGATGATGTTCAGTTTATCAGTCTGCTTACTGCTCTGGTGAACAGTGGTTATTGGTATTTTAATGATTAACCACCGCACAGGTGAATTCGACAGGTTTTAAACCCTATTCCGGACAACCTGAATGTTTGCCCCAGTCACATAACTGACAACGTAGCTGGGGCAAATCTCTCATTCAGACATCTGATGAAGCAGTGACTGAACATATTGATTAACTATTTGACTAGCATTGCCATAATGCTTTTCATCAAACATGCTCTCAACCTGACTGGGTTCCAGATTAAGCTCAACAGTATGGGCACCCGATAATTTCGCTTCATGTACAAATCCCGCTGCAGGATACACATGCCCGGAAGTGCCAATGGCAATAAAAATATCCGCCTCAGATAAAGCGGAATAAATTTGTTCCATCCCCAAAGGCATTTCGCCAAACCACACAACGTGAGGGCGCAGTAATGAAGGAAACTGACAGCAGTGACAGCGATCATCCACTGTCAGGTGAGATGTCCATTCAATAACTTGCCCGGACTGACAGCAGCGCACCTTCAGTAGTTCGCCATGCATATGGAGAACACGTTTGCTTCCCGCACGCTCATGCAGATTATCAATATTCTGTGTGACCAGCAGAAAATTATCGCCTATTTGTTGTTCAAGTTCGGCTAAAGCATAGTGTGCGGCGTTGGGCTTAATTTCCGCCTGCTGTAGATGCTCTCTTCGCGCATTATAGAATGCCTGAACTAATTCAGGGTCACGTTTAAATCCTTCCGGTGTCGCAATATCTTCAACACGATGTTCTTCCCATAGCCCATCAGAAGAACGAAACGTTCTAATACCTGATTCAGCGGAAATACCCGCTCCGGTCAGTACTACCACATGGGGTTTCTTTATTTTATTTGCCACACGGATATCCCTGTAAAAAATTTGCCAATGAAACCTCTGATTCCGTAGCCGCCTACTCTTACGAAATTTACTGAGCCGATGAATAACACGCATATAAACGTCTCCGCCGAATAATCCTTTTATACACTTCGTCTTTCAAGTTACCGCTGTGTTGGCTGGGTTCTTTCCCCCCGGCCATACTGTTTTCTATGTTCTCGGGGGGATTACTCACTCGTCACCACGAGGTAACCTGAAATTCATAGGGTATAGAACCATTTCCTCAGTTTCTGTTCACTTACCACGACTTTATTCATGGTGTGTTCAGCTCATCGCTTCTGCTCAGTTCACTCCGTAAGATAGCGCGCTTAAGTGATATAGTGAATACTCCGGAATATTATTGACCACTCAAAATCCGCGCTGGATCAAGTTTACTGGCCCGACGAGCCGGATACCAACTGGCTAACAAGCTCAGGATCAGTGCCGTTAACAAAACATAGAAAATATCCATGGTATGTAATTCTGACGGCAGAAAATCAATGAAATAGATATCACCGGAAAGAAATTGATGCCCGGACAGCATCTCTATCCATTTAATAATAGCTGTCAAATTAAGCGCCATGAAAATTCCGACAATAGCGCCAATAATACTGCCAACCATTCCGGTCAATAATCCATACCACAAGAAAATTGACCTGATATGACCATCTTTAGCCCCCAGTGTACGCAAAATAGCAATATCACCGCTCTTATCTTTAACCGCCATAATCAGCGTTGAAACGATATTAAAACAGGCTACCCCAATGACTAAAATCATGGCTAAGTACATGATACCCCGTATCATCTGGATATCATTGTACATATAGCCGTAGTCTTTCAGCCATGTACTGATATAGACATACCTGCCTGTTGAATTACCGGCAGCTATAACCCGCTTCTCTGCTGCAAAAACATCGTCTGCTTTAATAGCAACGCCGGTAATAGCATCGCCATAATCCAGATACTGTTGCGCATCAGATAACGGAACCAAAGCCAGACGGTGATCCAACATGCCACTTAACTGAAAAATACCGGTAACTTGTAAACGTATTCGTTTAGGCTGTAATAATTTCAGGCTTGGATCGCTGTTTGGGATCATTACTGTCAGCCAATCACCCTGTTTCACATTCAGTGAATTTGCGACTCCCTGCCCCAGAATGACCTGATGTTTGCCCGCCTGAAATGTCCGCCATGCACCATCACGGACAAATTTATATAAGGTACTGACTTCAGCTTCAGTCTCAGGATCAACACCACGAACCTGAACAGCATGAAGTTTATCTCCTCGTTCCATCAGCCCGGTGAATTCAATATAAGGAGAAGCTCCTGCAATGCTCGGAGTTTGTCTGATTTGTTTAAGCGCTGATTTCCAGTGCTGGAAAGGCTGTTCTACTGTATAAATCTGACCATGAGGAACAACAGAAAGTATCCGGTTTTTCAGTTCACGCTCAAAACCATTCATTGCACTCAAACCGATGATCAGCACAGCAACACCCAGCATGATCCCCAGCGTTGAAATGACTGAGACCAAAGAAACCATTCCCGCGCGACGCCGCCCCTGACTGAAGCGTATTGCAGTAAGTAATGCAAGAGGCAGATTTGCCATTACACTCCTCCCGTCAGGGTTAATTCATCCTGTAAATATCCATCACGCATTTCTACCTGACGCGTCAGCCTGTCAGCCAATTTCAAATCATGAGTCACAACCAAAAATGCCGTTCCCTGCTGTTGATTCAGGTTCTTCAACAGCTCAAAAATGCTGTCAGCGTTACGTTGGTCAAGATTACCTGTCGGCTCATCTGCCAATACCAGTGAAGGTTCGTTCACCAGTGCACGGGCAATAGCAACCCGTTGGCGTTCACCTCCTGATAATTCAGAAGGCCGATGGTGTGCCCGCTTTTCCAGCCCGACTGCCGCCAACATATCCCTTGCCTTTTGTTCAGCCTGCTTCTTCCCCCCAAGCAACCTTTTACTGCCGATCAATAGCGGCATAGCAACATTTTCTAATGCATTAAAATCAGGCAGCAGATGGTGAAACTGATAAATAAAACCAATTTCTCTGTTCCGTAATTCTGCCCGACCGGAAGCCGACATATTGTTAAGTGATTCCCCCTTGAAAATCACTTCACCGGAGGTCGGAGAATCCAACCCTCCTAATAAGTGCAACAGAGTACTTTTACCTGAACCGGAACTGCCGACAATCGCCATCATTTCGCCTTGCTGCATGGAAAATGTGACGTTTTTTAATACCTCAGTGGAAACCTGCCCTTCCTGATATTTTTTATACAAATGATGGCATAGCAATAAAGGTTGATTACTCATAACGTAAAGCCTCAGCAGGTTGAGTGGCAGCAGCGCGCCAGGAAGGATATAAAGTAGATAATAGAGAGATTAACATGGCACTGACGGCTATGATCGCCACCTGAGCGGGTTCAATGGCAACAGGTAATTGAATACCTTCTGTCAGCAGGCCGATAACAGGCATTAAGTTATTCAGCTGGCTAGAAAGCAGTATTCCTAATCCCGTTCCCAATAAAGCACCAATGATGCCTGCTCCGGCTCCCTGAATCATGAAAATGGTCATCACTTGCCGACGAGTTAACCCTTGTGTCTGCAAAATAGCAATCTCACCCTGTTTTTCCATCACTAATAAAGAAAGAGAAGTGATAATATTGAAAGCAGCTACTGCGATGATTAAGCTAAGCAGTAACCCCATCATATTTTTTTCCATACGTACTGCCTGAAAAAACTCCCCCTTACGTTCACGCCAGTCTTTCCAGACCAAGCCTTTCGGCAGCGGCTGCTGACTTAACTCATCTACTTTTAATGGTTCAGTGAGAAATAAACGCCAGCCAGTAATATTGTTAATGGGATAGCGTAGAAGTCGGGCAGCATCTTGCTGATTAACCAGCATTTCAGTGTCATCAACTTCGCTATTGGCAGAAAATGTCCCGGCTACTGTAAATAAACGCTGGCTGGGGATCCTGCCCATTGGGGTAAGCTGGCTGGCACTCGGAACGATAATGCGGATCTGATCACCTCGCCTGACACCCAGTCTTGCTGCCAGTTTTTCACCTAAAATCACAAAATAGCGACCGGGCTGCAATTGGCTCTGATCAACATTGACGGTATATTCCGCTAACGGCGTATATTCATCCGGCTTAATACCCAGCATAACGCCGACACCCACATTATGGGCACTTTGCAGTACAACATCTCCCTGAACAACCGGCTCAATACGGGTGACATCTTTTAAGCCAGAAAGCTGACTTTTCGGATGCTCGGCAGGATTAATTGAGCCATTTTCTGAAGTAATAATGACATGAGGCATAAAGCCCAGAATACTGGCCTCCAGTGAACGTTCAAAGCCGTTCATGACTGACAACACGGTAATTAATGCAGCCACCCCTAATGTAATACCAATGGCTGAAAGCCAGGAAACAAAGCGGCCAAACTTATCAACCGCCCGCCCGCGCATATAGCGCAATCCGATAAATAATGAAACAGACTGAAACATAGGATCCGCCGTATCAAAGGGGGTTATTTGAATGCATTAAATTAATGAAAAAGATCATATTTTATCTCTGTTTTTGCATATGTATTTTGTAAAAATTCAATCTATATCGTTCACTTATTACATATTATCACTGTTTAATTAAGTTTTGATTAGCACCTTCGAAATTGAAGATAAAAAAGCCCTGTTGTTAACACGAGCTAATATATCGCCTCAGGCCAGACAGCAAATCTGTTACTCAGCTGTTGCCAAAGCAAAGTGTTCAGGGATAATAAAGAGCAGCTGTACTATATGATGGAGCCATTCACATTCCGGTTCTGTTTTTACTTCTCTCAACCTGCCAGCGTATTTATTGTAAAGGCTACTGGGTTAAATATGTGTTGGGAATGGACTGAATCTTAGAGAACACATCAAACGCTTATGTCCGCAAAATATCGTTATCAACTTCCTGAACGTCGCGGTGATATCCGCCAGTTAGGCCATCTGATCGGTGCTGCTTGTGCCATTGAATGTGCTGAAATCATTGAACGTCACTCCGGCCCTGTACTATTAGTCACAAAAGATATGCAGAACACCTTACGGCTGCGTGATGAAATTCCACAATTTACCCGTACTTCAATAAACATGTTGTCAGATTGGGAAACGCTACCTTACGATAGTTTTTCTCCTCATCAGGAAATCATTTCAAATCGTTTATCTACCCTGTATCAGTTACCTTTTATGACAGAAGGGGCTCTTATTCTGCCTGTTAATACATTGATGCAGCGTGTTTGCCCTCACGAGTACCTCCAGGGGCATGCTCTGATCATGCATAAAGGGCAGCGTATTTCGCGGGATAAATTACGGGCAAATCTGGAACAGGCCGGCTATCGCAGCGTTGAGCAGGTGCTTGAACATGGTGAATTTGCCACACGCGGTGCTTTATTTGATCTGTTTCCTATGGGAAGTGAGCACCCTTACCGCATCGATTTTTTTGATGATGAAATAGACAGCCTGCGTACTTTTGATGTGGATAGTCAGCGAACGCTGGAGGAAGTGGAAAAAATCAGCTTACTGCCGGCCCATGAGTTCCCGACAGATAAAGAAGCCATTGAATTATTCCGCAGCCAGTGGCGTGAAAAGTTTGATGTCCGGCGGGACGCTGAACACATTTATCAGCAGGTCAGTAAAAAAATGTTACCTGCAGGCATTGAGTACTGGCAGCCATTATTTTTTGAACAGCCTTTATCTACACTATTTGATTATCTGCCTGAAAATACACTGATTATTGTACAAGATTTGATGAATACGGCAGAACGTTTCTGGCAAGATACCGAGCAACGCTTTGAGAGCCGTAAAGTTGACCCGATGCGGCCATTACTTCCTCCCGATCAAATTTGGCTTCCCGTCGACAATCTTTTCGCTGAGCTGAAAAAATGGCCCCGCATCCAAATCAAAAATGAAGAGTTACCCAAAAAAGCCGGAAATATCAATCTTGCTTATCAGCCTTTACCGGATATCTCCGTTGCCGCCCATCATAAAGCGCCTTTAGATAAAGTACGCCGCTTTATCGAGCAGTTCAGTGGCAAGGTCATTTTTTCAGTGGAAAGTGAAGGACGTCGGGAATCAGTCAATGAGTTACTGTCCCGGATAAAAATTCATCCGATCACAATACATCAGCTGGAAGATGCTAAAGAGGCAGGATGCTTTTTAATGGTGGGCAGCGCAGAACAGGGTTTTATCGATGAGGAGAAAAAACTCGCCTTCATTTGTGAAAGCGACATGCTTGGTGAGCGTGTCAGCCGCCGCCGTCAGGATAACCGGCGCACAATTAATACCGATACCCTGATCCGTAACCTCGCCGAACTCCGCCCCGGGCAGCCCGTTGTACATCTTGAACATGGTGTCGGACGCTATCAGGGGCTAACAACACTCGAGGCCGGTGGCATTAAGGCTGAATATCTCATTCTGACTTATGCCGGAGAAGACAAGCTGTATGTGCCGGTTTCATCTCTGCATTTAATCAGCCGCTACGCCGGAGGAGCAGAGGAAAGCGCGCCACTGCACAAACTGGGTGGTGAAGCATGGAATAAAGCGCGTCAGAAAGCGGCAGAAAAAGTCCGTGATGTTGCCGCTGAATTACTGGATATCTACGCCCAGCGAGCCATTAAAACGGGTTTTGCGTTTAAGCACGACCGCGAACAATATCAATTGTTCTGCCAGAATTTTCCATTCGATACAACACCCGATCAGGAACAGGCCATTAATGCGGTGCTGAGCGATATGTGCCAGCCAATTGCGATGGACAGACTGGTATGTGGTGATGTCGGCTTCGGTAAGACGGAAGTCGCAATGCGGGCCGCTTTTACCGCTATCAACAATAATAAGCAGGTCGCTGTTTTAGTCCCGACGACTCTGCTAGCCCAACAACACTACGATAATTTCCGCGATCGTTTTGCGAACTGGCCTGTACACATAGAGGTGATGTCACGGTTCCGCAGTGCCAAAGAGCAGCAGCAAGTGATAGATATGGCAGCAGAAGGAAAAGTCGATATCATCATCGGTACGCATAAACTGTTACAGAGTGATCTGCGCTGGAAGGATTTGGGTTTATTGGTTGTGGATGAAGAACACCGTTTCGGTGTCCGCCATAAAGAGCGTATCAAAGCTATCCGTGCCGATGTTGATGTCCTGACCATGACAGCAACTCCTATTCCCCGGACGCTTAATATGGCAATGAGCGGAATGCGCGATCTGTCGATTATTGCAACGCCTCCCGCCCGTCGTCTGGCGGTAAAAACCTTTGTGCGTGAATATGACAGCTTAGTCGTTCGTGAATCTATTCTGCGTGAAATCTTACGTGGTGGTCAGGTTTATTATCTCTATAACGATGTCGAAAATATCGAAAAAGCAAAAAGCCGGCTGGAAGAATTAGTGCCTGAAGCCAGAATGGTTATCGGTCACGGGCAAATGCGTGAACGTGACCTGGAACGTGTCATGACGGATTTCCATCATCAGCGCTTTAATGTGTTGATATGCACTACAATTATTGAAACCGGAATCGATATTCCGACAGCGAATACCATTATTATTGAACGGGCTGATCACTTCGGTCTGGCCCAGTTACATCAATTACGCGGGCGTGTCGGTCGTTCTCACCATCAGGCATATGCGTATTTGTTAACTCCGCACCCGAAAGCAATGACTTCGGATGCACAAAAGCGACTGGAAGCGATTGCTTCACTTGAAGATCTGGGAGCAGGGTTTGCTCTGGCAACTCATGATTTGGAAATCCGGGGAGCCGGTGAACTTCTGGGTGAAGATCAAAGTGGTCAAATGGCCAGTATCGGTTTCACACTCTATATGGAGCTGCTGGAAAGTGCCGTTGATGCACTCAAAAACGGACGGGAACCCTCACTTGAGGATTTAACTAACAATCAAACCGAGATAGAACTGCGTATTCCGGTGCTTTTACCTGATGATTATATTCCCGATGTCAATATGCGTCTGTCTTTCTACAAGCGTATTGCCAGCGCTCAGAACGACAATGAACTGACAGAATTAAAAGTTGAGCTCATTGACAGGTTCGGTATGTTACCTGATCCGGGCAAGCATTTACTACAATCTGCTTCTATCCGCCTTACGGCTCAGAAACTAGGGATAAAACGTATTGAAGCCCATGAAAAAGGCGGCTTTATTGAATTTAGTCAAAGTAATAAAGTAGATCCCCACTATCTGATCAACTTATTGCAGACTCAGCCTAATATCTATCGGCTGGATGGGCCTTCTAAACTGAAATTTATTAACGAATTAACTGAACGAACTGCACGATTATCATTTATTCAGTCATTATTAGAAGCATTTGAGCAACATCAGGTATAGCATTAATACTATTGCTTTTGAATACTGTTAAAATATCAACAAATTTCAGCCTATATACATATCTCCGGGAATATAATAACTATGTGACCGGAGATATTTCATTTCTGGAGCACTCCTATAAATACGGTGCAAGGATCAGCTTCCCTTTCCCATTCAAAGGGATCGATTGATCTGGTTTATGCATCACTCTTACTTTGCCCGGCTTATTATCAATGGTATAAATGACATCATACCCAATAATATGCGGTTCCCGGATCTTAAATGCAATGCAATGTTTTAATTCATAATAGCTCAGTACATGAGATTCTCTTGTTATGTTTAATTTTTCGATGAAAGAAAATAAACTATTTTTACATACAGATAAGCGGTTGCTTTCAGTATTACCAAATATTTTAATAAATGGTACCAATGCCCCATTGCAATAATATTTTTGTGCATAACCTATTGTTATGATAGGTTCTGAAGAAAGTACCTGAGCATATTTAGGCTGTGGTTTTTTAGAAAAAAATATTATAGCGATACCAATAGTAATAATAACAATCAGAGAGTAGACCCTGCACTGCCTTGCCTTTAGCTTACTTACATAACACGTTATTATATTTATAATTTGCCACACTCCTTACTTAAACATATCCCTTAGCTATTTTCGGGAACTAAAAACATACTCGACTCATGATTAAAAAAAATTTTTAACTCACTGTATTTATGGTAATTTAAAAT